>JAGOBX010000555.1 GCA_017999075.1 Candidatus Babelota bacterium
CTGTTTTTAGCATTATTTTTATTAGCTCTTTTATTCAGTTTATCAATTTTACTATCTTTAATCTTGTTTTTTAATTCAATTATGTCGGTATAATAATAATATATATATCCATTTTTATTTTTGGAGGAAGATAAATAATTTAATTTTTCCCAGTTTCTGACAGTAGCCCGGGAAACTCCTAATATTTCTGCTGCATCTCTACAAGTTAATATTTCCTTTTTCATATTTTTTTCTGTAACTTAATATAATGGGAATGTTTCAAAATGACAATTTTGGAAACAATTCCATAATGCATCAGAAATTTTATATAAAAATTAAAAACCAATACTTGAAGATATTGAATAAACCGGTATTTCAGAAAAAGCCGCATAGCCTTTTATGCTAAAAACACCTATATTGATTTTCATTCCTGCTCCATAATTAAACATAGTTTCATTTTTATCAGGAATATAAACATTAGGAACTTCAATTTCTGAAATTCTTGTATGATTTAATCCTGCAAAGACATAAGGAGTTAATACTGCAAATCCTTTACTGACAGATATGGAACAGTTAAAATCATCCATTTTAAAATTAGTAGTTTTAGCAAGCGTGGTATATGCTGCTCTTACAGATATTGCAGGGGAAACAGATGAACCTTCAATAAACGACCATTTAACAGCTCCTGATACAGCAGAAATATCTGAACCAGGTATCGGCAAATAACATACAGAGAGCTCTGTATTTCCAAAAAAACCTTTGGTAACAGATAACTGGGGAATTATAATATATTTTGATGGAATATTTATTCCTCCGATATTAACGGCATTCTTCCAGTAACCCTTATTTTCATCTATATTTACAACCTTAAAATTTGCGTTCAAATCCCAACCGAAAAGTCCAAGAGATTCTGCTGGCAAATCCGGATGATAAGTGGTCATTGCTCCAAACTCTTTGATAAACCCGGAAAATTCATCCTGATTAGTAAAATAATTTGTTATTTCTATTCTGTCAAAACTTGAACTCCTGAAAGAAAATATCAAAATTATACATAAACAGATTATACTATTTTTTTTCATATCAATACAATCTCCGCAAATTTTTTTAAATTCATATTTGATTAATTATACTAATTCAATATATTTAGAAACAAATTCGTTAAGTGTTTTCAAAGATTTTTCAAATATATCTTTATCAACTGATTTATTGTATATTTTTTCTGCAAATTTTTTCAATGAATATATCTCGTCTTCTATAATCCCGTTCAATATATCAGTTTCAGGTTTACAATTATCCACAACAACTCTAAACACAATAAACGGAATATTGAATTTAACCGATGCTGCAGCTACAGCATAAGTTTCCATATCAAACCCAGAATATTTCAGTTTAGAATCATCATATAATAATTTCAATTTCTGCCTTATTTTACTATCCAGTAAAACAAAATCTCCAGTCAATATATTTTCAAACTTGATATTAAAACCATTAAATTGTTTTAAATTTTTAACGGCTATCTCCATAAGTTCGTTTGAAACAGAATACCCATTTCCGTTAATTGATAACGGAATTTTCCGAGAAGAGAAATATCCGCAAACATCAGCTTCTTGAATTTTTTCAGGGCATATAATAGTTCCTTTATCAACCTCATCTGTCAATGACCCGCAGCATCCTATATGAATTAAATAATCAGGATTTATTTCAGATAATAATTTTGAAACATTTACAGAAGAATTAACTTTTCCTATGCCTGTTTCTAAAAAAAATAATTTTAAAGATTCATTGTCTATATTTTTTATTTCAAAAAAATCATTTTTTATCTGAACTGCAATATTAGAAATATGTTTTTTTAAAAATTCATATTCTTTTTTAAAAGCCGAAGATATAACTACTTTTTTCATTATTTAATATAACCCTTAACTTCGTTCAGTCCTTCTTCTTTATTTTTAATTTTACCTTCAAGCTGTTTATTGTATACATCAGACAATATTTTTTTAAAAACAGGGGAAGGCTGGATCCCCAAATCAATCAAATCATAACCTGTTATAAAAGGTTTCGGTAATTTTTTTTCATTTTCAAATTCCGAACGTTTTTCTATCAAAAAATAATAATTCTCCAGATTTTTATGAGAAGAAAGACAATCAAGTCGATGAAGTTCAAGTTCTATTTCAAATGTACTGCGGTATATCAATTTTTTCAATGTGCTTTTACGCATTTCTTTAACATTCATGAATTTCATATGATTTAAAACTATATATTTTATTTCTCTAATATCTTTATTGGAAAACCTCAATCTTTTCATTATGTTTTCTGAAATTTCAGATCCTGTTTTTTCATGACCGTTAAACCTGATTCTGTCTGTAACGCTGTAAACTGCAGGCTTGCCTATATCATGAAACAGCATTGAATATGCCAGAATTTTATTTAAAGGATAATTTGCCTGTTCAAAAAGCTTCAATGTATGTTTAAATACATCTCCTTCAGGATGAAACTCCTCAGGCTGATTAACTCCTGAACACTCATCAAGTTCAGGAAGTATAATTTTTAAAGCTCCTATTTTTTTTAACAAATCAATACATATGTGTGCATTTTTTTTTGTTATCATTTTAGTTAACTCATCGTGAATCCGTTCTTTACTGACTTCAGATAATTCATCAATATATTTTATTACAGCCTTCTGAGTTTCAGACTCAATATTAAAATTTAATGATCCGGCAAATCTTATGGCCCTTAAAATTCTCAATTTATCTTCTTCAAACCTGTTTTCAGCA
>JAGOBX010000554.1 GCA_017999075.1 Candidatus Babelota bacterium
AAAAGATTTCGGCAAGTAAATATTCGCATTCATCAAGCTGGAAATAGATACTATGGATATGCTGATAAAGTTAAAAACAAAATAAATAGTAATGGAAAATAAAAAAACATTGAAATGATTGAATTTTTCAAATTTTTATAACGATATTTTTAAAGGATATTAAATGAAACGAAGTTTTTATTCAGATACTCTCGAAGATTTTTTTTATAAGTCAGAAGATGAAATACTTGGAATTTTAACTCGTGAAAATCTATTTCCTTTGGAATTATCACAAAGAAATGCTTGGCAAGAAGAAATTATTATTCTTAAAAAGTATTTGCGTACATTATCAGAATCAGGGAAAATATATTTTGAATACTCAATTCCTCGAATGGGCAAAAGAATTGACGTTTTATTACTTATTCGTCATATTATTTTTATAATTGAATTTAAAATCGGTGAAAATGAATTTTCAAGTTATGCAGTTGATCAAGTCTTTGATTATTCGCTTGATATGAAAAATTTTCATGAAACTAGCCACGATAAGTTTATTGTACCAATTTTAATTGCTACAAATGCACCAACACGTTTGATTGAAATTTCTATGACACATCAAAACGACAAATTAGTATATCCGATAAAATGTAATTATACAAACTTTTATGATGCAATTAAAAATTCGCTTATTTTATTAGATGATTTGAATATTAATCCTTCTTTGTGGGAAAGTGGTCGTTACTGCCCAACTCCGACTATTGTTGAGGCAGCGATGGCTTTATATAATGGACATTCTGTTGAAGAAATTTCAAGGAGTGATGCAAGTGCATTTAATTTAAGCACAACCACTAAAACAATATCATCAATAATTGAAGAATCTAGAAATAATTCAGTAAAATCAATTTGTTTCGTTACAGGGGTGCCGGGGGCTGGAAAAACATTAGTCGGGCTCAATATAGCAACGACTCATATTGACCGAAATAGTGAATTATACAGTGTTTTTTTGTCTGGGAATGGTCCTTTAGTTGCTGTCTTGCAGGAAGCATTAACGCGTGACAAAGTAAAGCGTGAAAAAGAAAGAGGAAATAATATTAAAATTGGGCAAATAAGATCTGAAGTAAAAATGTTTATTCAAAATGTTCATAATTTTCGTGATGAATGCTTAAAAAGTGGAGAGCCCCCAATAGAGCATGTTACTTTATTTGACGAGGCTCAAAGAGCATGGGATTCTAATCAAACTTCAAATTTCATGGCAAGAAAAAAAGGGGTGAAAAATTTTGATAAATCTGAACCGGAATTTTTAATATCATGCCTTGATAGACATAAAGACTGGGCTGTAATAGTTTGTTTAGTAGGCGGAGGGCAAGAAATCAATACAGGTGAAGCTGGTATATCTGAATGGTTAAATTCATTAGATAAATCTTTTTCTAATTGGAATATATATATTTCTTCTCAGTTAATGGACACTGAATATGCCGCTTTTAAAGCAATAAAAAGCATTAGTCAAAAATCAAAAATTATTCATAAAGAAGAACTTCACCTTTCAACTTCAATGAGATCATTTAGAGCTGAAAATTTATCATTATTAGTTAAGCAAATACTAGATATAAAAATCGAAGATGCGCGTAAAACATATGTTCAAATAAAGGATAAATATCCGATTGTCTTGACACGAGATTTAAAAACGGCAAAACAATGGTTAAAGAAAATGGCGAGAGGATCTGAAAGATACGGTATTGTTGTTTCATCTCAGGCTGAAAGATTGAAACCGCATGCAATTGATGTTAAAACACCTGTCGATCCAATTCACTGGTTTCTTGATCCCAAAGAAGACGTTCGTTCTTCATATTATCTAGAAGACGTTGCCACTGAATTTCAAATACAAGGATTGGAGTTAGATTGGGCATGTGTCACATGGGATGCTGATTTAAGATATGCTCATAGCGAATGGCAACATTGGTCATTTAGAGGCGACCGTTGGATGAAAATTCATAAAGAACATCGACAAAAATACTTACTAAATGCATATCGTGTTTTATTAACGCGTGCACGGCAAGGAATGGTTATTGTTGTCCCCCCTGGCGACAATGAAGATCATACAAGGCCAACCTGTTATTATGATCCAATTTTTGAATATTTGAAAAGTATAGAATTTGAAATATTAGTTTAGGAGAATCAGTAATAATCATTTTAAATAATATATTGCTGAATAATAATTTTAATAAATTATGCAAAAAATAGTTTTGATTTCCTGCGTAAGCCAAAAGAATAATTTCAAATCGCCTGCGGAAAATTTGTATATCAGTCCGCTGTTCCGGTATAATTTGAAATACGCGAAAAGTATGAATCCGGATAATATATTTATTCTTTCAGCGCAGCACGGGCTGCTTGAACTCGATAAAGAGATAGAACCGTATAATAAAACACTAAATAATATGTCGAACGCTGAACGAAAGGAATGGGCTTCAGGTGTATTGAATGAATTAACCAAACGCTCAAGTCTTGAAAATGATCTGTTCGTGTTTCTTGCAGGCAATAATTACAGAAAGTATATTCTTGAACATATCCGGCATTACGAAATCCCTATGCAAGGTTTGAGCATCGGCCGGCAATTGCAATTTCTGAAAGGAAAAACAAATGAGCGCTGAATGCAGTCTGATTCACAATTTATTCAATAAACAGAAACGCTATTATTTCCCTTTTGATAAAAATGAAATCTGTCATAATGGAATATATATATTATTTGAAAAAGGAGAAACCGCTCACGATACTGA
>JAGOBX010000055.1 GCA_017999075.1 Candidatus Babelota bacterium
TTATTCCTTATTACAATACTATATACCTTGTTTATAATATAACACAAAAAATCAAAAAAATCAAGTATTATTTTATATTTTTTTAATTAATTATTTTATCCGCCTTTTTTATTACAGATTCAGGAAATTTAAAATTCAATTCATTTGCCGCCTTTAAATTAACCACCAAACTTTGATTATTTATTGAAGCAAATGAAATATTTTCAACATTTTCTCCTTTTATAATTCTCAAAACAAGTTCTGCCGCTTTACTTCCCACATCATTATAGTTATGACCAAGCCCTACGACTGCTCCTTGTTCAACCATATTGGATGCAAGAATAAAAACCGGTAATTTATTTTTTCGAGCATTAGCAATTATTGATGTAATTCCTGAAGCAATCAATGAATCAGGAAATTGACAGAATGCTTCAATTTTTTTTTCACATAATGCGCCTGCTCCTGCATACAATTCTTGCAGTGTATTAGCAGGCACAGTTACAAGTTCAATATTTTCCTTTGCAAGAACATCGGTTAATTTATTTTTGGAATACACGGAATAACCGTCAGAAGGACAAAATACAGCGCCAACTTTTCTTATGTTAGGTATACTTTCCTTTAAAATCGGGATGATCTCTTCAAAAGGAGCTGAAGTTAAAATTCCGGTTACATTTTTCACTGATGTATCTACTCCGGCAAGTTCAGGACTATCAATAAATGTGGCTATTATAGGTATATGTTTTGTTTTCTTTATTGCAGTCTGAACAGCAGGAGTAGTAACCCCTAAAATCACATCATATTTTTCGTTTATAAAAATATCTATAATAGAGTTTAAAGTTCCTATGTCCCCTTGAGCACTTCTGATTTTTATTTCATAATTATCCTTTAAAAGCAGACTCATCTGTTTGCTAAATCCTGATTCCATTTCTTCAATTGCTGAAGCATCGACAAATTTAGCAATTGCTATTTTCCAAGTTTTACCTGTATTTTTCTTTTTATTCTTTTTTAAAAGTATTGAAGATGCGATTGCGATAACTATTATTATAATTATTAGTATAAGAGTAAACGAAAATTTTTTTACCATATTTCAAATTATATTTTATAAAATTTCGTTGAGGTTTCTGCCTATTCCCAAACCTGCCATCATTGAATTAATCGAATTTGAATTAAATAATGAATTCAAACTGTTTTTTATAAAATCCCTCTGATCAGCAGTGAAATTCGACTGAAGTTCTGTAATTTTTTCTCCGGTTGAAGAATAAACAGCATCAATATCTTTACTTACACTTTTTATTACAGCAGCAGTGGAATTAGTTAAAGTTTTTATATCGGATAATCCTGATTTCAAATCTGATAT
Source organism: Candidatus Babelota bacterium (assembly GCA_017999075.1). Taxonomy (GTDB): domain Bacteria; phylum JAGOBX01; class JAGOBX01; order JAGOBX01; family JAGOBX01; genus JAGOBX01. The sequence goes on from JAGOBX010000055.1 coordinate 1,337, forward strand.
TTTTGTTTCTCCTGATTTTACAGAATCATCAAATTTAGATTCGTCAAATGATAAAGTTCCATCTTCATTTTTGCTGATTCCCATATTTTTTAACGAATCAGATGGTTTGATGTTTTCAAGATCTTTTGATGTTTCTCCTGAATTTATTTTATCAGAACTTTCAATGGCAGCATTATATGAACTCACATATTTTGAGATCTGCGCTTTTAAACGCGATGACTGGTAAGAATCAATTGTTTGATCTGAATTTTGTGTTTCACCGCTAACAGGATTTTCATATTTCGTATCAATTTCATTTAATGAATCCGCATATGAAGACAAATTATTATTTGCAAAAGATAAAGCATCAATCTTTGAATTAAAAGAAGAATATGCCTGGAGAGTTCCAACTGAATTACTGAATTCACTCGTAAAATTTTTTATCGACTGGTCATATTCTGAATCACCAAATTTTGATTTCCACGTTTCACTTTGAACCAGCTCGTTTAATTTTACTATTTCATTTATCCTCATATATTTCCTCCTTGAATTTTAAAACCTTTTTATCAATATTCCGAATTATATCTAAAATTTTTTTAACCTTATTATTTTACTTTAAATATAGCATAAATATTCACTTGTGTCAAATTAAAAAATTTAAGTTGACTAAATAAATTTTTAAAATTAAAATCAAATCATAATTTCAAAATAATATAATTTTTAAAGTTTAGTATGAAAAAAAAAAAATTATGTTTCTCTCTATATATATTTTTTTTTATATTTGTTTATCCGTACAGCGTTAATTCAAAATCAGCGCTTGAATTATATAATTCCGCATTAAAAATTGAAGACAGCGGCAAATCCGAACAGTTATTGAAAATTATAGCATCAGACTATCCAGAAAGTCCGTTTGCTCAAAAATCTTTATTCCGTCTCGGAGAAATTAATTTTTTAAAAAAAAATTATTCTGCAGCTTCTGAATATTTTGAAAAAATCATTAAATTATATAATAATTCGGATTTGTATAAAGATTCATTATATAAATATGCTGTATCAAAATATCTTGACGGAAAAACTTTCGAAGCAGAAAATATTTTAAAAGAATACCTGAGAACTTATCCTGATGATTCGAGAAAACAGGAAATTTTCATTAAAATAGCTGATATATATTTTAATAATGGAGAAATTGCAGAAGCTATAAATCAATACACTAACAGTCTATCAATTTTTAATACCAATGATTATAAAAGCTGGGCATACTTTCAGCTTGGGAATTGTTATAATTACGCAAACCAATTAAACGAGGCTTTTGTGGCGTATATGACAGTAATAAAATTTTATCAGAATTCTATGGAATATTATAAATCACTCGAAATGATAGATCAACTCAAACAAAAAAAAATAAATATTGATTATAAAGTTATTCAAGATAATAATCCGGCTTATAAATTTTATATACAGCTCGGAGCTTTTAAAAGTAAAGAAAACGCAGAAAAACTTGTGGATACTTTCAAAAATGATAAAGACCACAAACAAAAAATTATAAAAATTTCTTTAGAAGATAATTTCTATAAAGTCAGGCTCGGAAATTTTTTCAGTTTTGAAGAAGCTAACAAGTATAAACGAGATTATTCTTTGGGCGGATTTATTTTAACCGAAAATTAATTTTATTTAAACCATGCTGGATAAAATATTACTGTTGAATCCGCCTGTATTCGGCGGAAAGAGGTATATTCGATCAGGATATTGCAATTCCGTTTCAAAAGGCGGATATTATTGGTCCCCTATAGACTTGCTGGTTCAAAGCGGAATACTTAAAAACAATTTCGATATTAGTGTATTAGACGCTTCTGCTTTAAATTTATCTCCTGAAAAAACCATAAAATTTCTTTATAAAAATCATAATGATTTTTTTGGAATGTTTTTCATATCAAGCTTAGCTTCATATCAATATGATTTTCCTTTCGCTGAAAAATTAAAAACTGATTTTAATATAAAAAAAATACTTGTAAGCGCAGGATTTTTATTATTCGATAATTCAAAATATTTACAAAATTATAAAGCTATTGACGGAGTTTTGTTAGATTATACTTCAAACGAATCTATAGATTTTTTTAAAAATGAAAAAAAAGATTATTCATTTATTTCCACCTCATCAAACATAAAAAATATTGAACAAATTAACCGCATTTCAAATATTCAATTTGAATATCCTGTTCCGCTCCATTTAAAATTTCCGTTAAAACAATATTATATGCCTAATTGCAAAAAACTTCCTATGACAAATATAATAACCAACCTTGGATGCCCTTTTAAATGCGGGTTCTGTACATGGTCAGCATTAAAATACAGACAAAGAAAAATTGAAAATACAATAGAAGAACTAAAATATCTGAATAATAACGGTATATCCGAAATAATGTTTATTGATCCGACTTTCGGGGCAAATAAAAAATATACCGAAACTCTGCTTAAACAAATAATTTATGAAAAAATAAATATCGGATTCAGCATCGAATGCCGTGTTGATTTGATTGAAGAAAATTTTATCAAACTTCTTAAAAACGCCGGATGCCACAGCATAACTTTCGGAATAGAATCAGGAAATGATGAAATACTTAAAAATATAAAAAAAGGATTTAGTGTTGCCGATATAAAAAAGGCGTTTTCATTATGTCATAAATACTCATTAAAACCTACCGGACATTTTATAATAGGATTACCTGGTGAATCCGTTCAGACCATTACCGATACAATAAATCTTGCAATAGAATTAGACTGCGATTTTGCTTCATTTAACATAGTAATGCCTCTCCCCGGAACTGAAATGTTTAAAAAATACAATTTTACAGAAGCGGTATCATGCAGCGATGTCGAATCTCCGCTATTAAATGAAAACGTTTCTTTAACTCCGGATGAAATTGTAAAATATTCTAAATTTGCATTCAAAAAATTTTATTTCAGACCTAAATATATTCTTAAAACAATTTTAAAATTTAAAAACTGGGTTCAATTAAAAATTATTTTACGCGAATTTTTTTTAAGTTTAAAAAGATAATTATAAAACTTTATGGAGGAAACTATTTACAATGACTACTAAATATTTTTGTCTTCACTCTCATTTTTATCAGCCTCCCCGTGAAAATCCCTGGTTAAATATAGTAGAAACACAGCCGTCTGCATTTCCATCTCATGACTGGAATGACAGAATAACTTCCGAATGTTATTATCCAAACGGATTCGGAAAAATATTAAATGGAAATTCTGTGTTAAAAATAATTAATAATTATGCATACATGAATTTTAATTTTGGTCCTACTCTTCTTGTATGGCTTGAAAGAAATAATCCTGTAATTTACGAACGAATTATACAGGGTGATAAGTTAAGCAGAAAAATTTTTGAAGGATGCGGCGGCGCGATTGCCCAGGTTTATAACCACATAATAATGCCTCTCGCTGCAAGACGCGATAAAATCATACAAATCGAATGGGGAATAAAAGATTTCGAACACAGGTTCGGCAGATACCCTGAAGGGATGTGGCTTGCAGAAACTGCAGCAGACTCAGAAACGCTTGAAATACTTGCTGATTATGGAATAAAATATACAGTATTATCTCCTTACCAGGCTCACTCATTTTTTGAAAACAACAGATGGTGTAATATCCATTCAGGAAATTTTGATGTAACAATCCCTTATAAACTGCATTTAAAAAATAACAAAAGTATAATCATTGTATTTTATGAAGCTCACCTGTCAAAAGCTGCGGCATTTGAAAATATACTCGAAAATGGCGATAACTTTATGAACGCTATAAACTCAAAATTCAAAAACAATTTTCCTCACAACCAGCTTATAACAATGGCTACTGACGGAGAAACATATGGACATCATAAAAAATTCGGAGAACTTGCATTGTCTTATGTTTTCAATAATCTTGAGAATTCAAAAAAAATAAAAGTATGTAATATTTCTTATTATTTGAGTAAAAACAATTATTTCAAAGAAATTAAAATACATGAAAAATCATCGTGGAGTTGCGCTCACGGCGTAGGCAGATGGTCTGATAATTGCGGATGTAAAATTGATAATTCAGTAAGATGGAACCAAAAATGGCGGTTTCATCTGCGCAATGCTATGAATTCGCTTAAATATGAATTGGATATTATTTACGATTCTGAATTAAAAAAATATGTAACTGATGAAAAAACCAAACACCAAATTCTTTCAGATTATATTCTGCTTGCTAATAACCATAATTTAACTGAAAAAAATGTAATACGGTTTTTAAAAAATTTTAATCTTGAAATTGATTTCAGGGATAAGATAATTTCTCTGCTTGAAATGCAGAAATATTCACAGTATATGTTCACAAGCTGCGGATGGTTCTTCGATGAAATTTCAGGATTGGAAGCTACGCAGATAATAAAATACGCGTATTATGCAATAGAAATAGCAAAAAAATTCAATAAAAATCTGGAACCTTTTTTCATAAATTGTCTGCGTCCAGCTGAAAGCAATCTGCCAGAATATAAAAATGGGGAAAATATTTTTCATTTACTTGTAAAACCATCAAAATTCGATAAACCTTTAATAGCTGCAATAGCAGCAGCATATGACATGTATAAATATGAAACTTCAAAAAAAAATATCTTATTCAACTACGATATAAATATAATATTCTCAAAAGTTGTTCATAATAAAAAAAATATAAGTTATGTTATTGAATTGAAATCTCCAATAGATTTTCCCGAATCATATTATCTCGTGTTAATAAATAAAACTATAAAGTTTACTGAAAAATATTCTGTAAAATGCCTGAGCGATCCGGCTGAATATATTGAAAAAATTAAAAATGGGGAAAACATTGAATTTGATAATATATTCTCATTTTCAGATTTTCCTCAGGATGCAAGAATAAAATTATTAAAAACAAATGTTGTTATAAATCTGAGAAAATATTCAAAATTTTTCAGGAAATTTTATGACAGCATAGACTTTTATAAGAAAAGCATTGAAAACCCTGATATTTATCTGCCTCCGGTAGTTAAATCAATTATGCAGGAAGTAATTTATACGAGATTATACGACAGCATAGAAAAAAATGATATTGAAACTCTCCAGAAACTTGTCGAGCCGTCTGTAATATGGAATGTTCAATTTTACAATTCTTTGATTCATAAAGAAGCTAATAAAACTTTATCGTATCAGCTTAATCTTCTGCTTTCCTCGATAACGTACGATTTGTTTGATAAAAAAATTTATACTGATTTTATTAAACTTATAGATGTTTATAGAAAAATAAATCTCCATACTAATCTTCCTGAAATTCAGGATGAATTCTATAATTTTTATACTAAATTTTCAGCGGAAAAAAATCAATATGGCGCTGAAGTTCATTATATAATTGAAAAATTACGCGAACATATTATGTATAAATGAAAAAAAAAATATTTTTTGTTATTTTAATCCTTATTGTTGCAGGTTTTATTATACGCTCAATAAATGCTGCAAAAAAATCATCAATGATTGATTTAAACGTAAATATTAAAGCTGCCGGTAATTTATTAAATTCAAAAGAATTGTACTTTTTTCAGCCATATAATGGAGGATATACTTATCTTCCTGCAGTTTCTATTTTTTATATCCCGCTTAAATATTTGAGCGATAATTTCAGTCAGAACACAGCTAAATTCTGCTGGACAATATTTAACATAATAATAGCTTTAATGTCTCTCTTAATAATTTATAAAACCGGATGTTTTGAAAATAAATCTGCAATTTCAATTTTACTATTCATTGCACTATTTTTATTTTTTCAGCCTCTTCACCACAATATTAAATACGGAAATATTAAAATAATTCTGCTTTTCGGATATCTCTTATTGTTTAATTTTAAAAATAATTCTTCTGCTGCAGGAATAATTTTAGGAATACTGGTTGTATTAAGCATTCAACCATTAATTTTAATACCGTATTTCATAATTAAAAAAAAATATAAAATCATACTCGTTTCCGCAATTACAATTTCTTCTGTTATTATATTAAGTTTATTAATTGTTCCTGTTTCCGAATATATTTTATATTTTTCAAAAGTTATTCCTCAGCTTCAATTTGAAGGTTCCAGTTCAGCTCCTTATATACAATCAATAGATGCAATGTGCAAACGCCTGTTTCTTGAATATAATGAATATACGATAGAAATTTACAATAGTTATTTCTTAGCGTTAAAATTACCCATTATTTTAAAAGTTGGGTTTTTGTCTATCACTCTTTATTTTATATATAAATCAAGACATATAGATGATAAAAATTATTTTCAATTTTCAATAATGTTTTTATGTATGATATTAATTCATTCAATTAATTGGGAATATCATTATACAATAATATTGGCAGTAATAACTTTTTTTTATAAAAAAGTTGATTTTATTTCAGCAGTTTTATCTTTTAAAATAAAGTGTCAATCTGTATTTATATTATTTTTTATCTTATGTCTTTTAATAGGACTTTATTATCCTTATGATCACAAATTTTTCTTATCAGGAATTCCAATTTTTTTTACTAACACAAAATTATTTTCTCTTATAGGAATATATTTTATTTTATTAAAAAAAATAGATTTTGAATAATTTGAAAAAAAATTATTAATAATCTATGATGCAACGATAATAGCCGATATTGATGCTGTTATCAAAAATCTAATATTTGTTCAATAAAATTTGGAGAATCAATAAAAATATTGCGGTTCCCCTGATATTGTTCTATTAAATTATTTCTTTTCAGTTCTGATTTGTCCGGAGGGTCAATCTGATTCCATTCACGCAAAACTTTTTCTTCCGAATCATCTATCGGTTTATTATACATTACCGAAAAATAAAACATTGCTCTTGCAACATTCCCCTTATATTTATCCCTAACTTCAAAAACATTATTTTTCAAAACGCTTTCATTTTTTTTCAATGTCGCTTCACCAAACTTATTATTTCCGCGTTTTGCATTGATTTTACTTTCAGTTGGCGCAAGATGATGCATATCCTGTTTGGCTCCTTCTGTTTTTGCAGAACCAAAATTTGATTGAGGCCAAATATGCTCGCAGTTGATAAATTTAGATTTATTATAATTCTTAAAAAAAGAATTATCTTGAACAGGAATTGATTCCCCTGAATAATAACATTCGACAAATCCGTTTTTAGATTCTATTTCAAGAATTTTCAAAAACGAATTTTTATAACCAAGTTTATTTTCTTTGATAAAATATTTTTTATATTTATTTTTAAAATCTGTTTTCTGAAATGAATCCGAGTTGGAAGGTAATAATAAAAATATTATATATAAAATAATAGTTAAAAATATCTTCATCAATGCATTTTTATCGTAAGTCGTTATATTTTATCATTCTGTCCGAAAAATTTTCAGACAGAATGATAAAACATAATATAAATAATTACCAGAATAAAGAAATATTTAAATTACCGAATTTTTCACGTTCTTTGTAATCAAGACCATCATCAATACCGCCGGAAATATCAACTTTCAAAAAAGCTAATTTTAATCCGATACCGCCGGTAATCAAATTTGAAGCTCCTGATTCAGCAATGTTTGTAGAATAACCTACTCTAATCGGCAAATCAAAACGTTTCCAGTTAAAAGGTCTTATTTCAAGTCCTGCTCCAAACTGCTGCGATTTATATTTTAAATTATTAAACACGGCTATTTCATTTTCTGTCAAATCCAAATCTGCTGCAAAAGTAATGCGTTTAAAAGGTTTCCAGCATATTCCAAGACGAACCATCGGATCAATTTCAACTTTTAATCCATTAGTTTCATCTGAAGAATCTACTGTAGGTCCAGTTAAATTTTTACCTACAATACCTATTGAAAATTTATCATCTTTGGAATTATATTTCAATCCTAAATCACAAGAAATTTCAACATTGTCAAGAGAAATGTCGTCAACTTCAAGATCGTCTTCTGCAAAATCATCAAAATTTTTCAATTGTTTGGTTACAGCTTTATTAATTCCGCCTACTCCTTTAACTGTCAAACCCAAATCAAGCTGTTTCAAACTTTCGGATAATTTTCCGCAATTGAAACCATACGACAAACCGACTTCTCCTATAACGCTGCCATAACCTGAAATTACTGAATTGGTGCCGGGTTTTATATCATTTGTTCCTAATTCAGCTATAACAGTATCAAGCGTAGCATTAACAAACGCTACATTTGTAGTAGCAGCATAAATAGAAATATTTTTAAAACGCAACCCAAAATTAAAATCAGGTTCAATTTTTACAAGATACGGGTTTCCGTTTACCTGATTTTAAATTTTCTGAAATAACGCATTTGCCTGAGCATATCCATTTTGCGCATCAATAAGAGTTGTATATTGTTTATCTAATATCTCAATCAAATCGTCAACATCATTTACTAAATCTTCATTAATATAATTATCTGCATTCAATGAAAATCCCAATGTTAAATCAAATCCTTTCTGTCCGGATAAAGCAGCCGGATTGTAAAATGCGCCTATCGAACTTTCACCTACAGCAACATATGCGCCGCCAAGTGCATTGGCCCTGGCATTTGCAGTTTTAAAAGTAAGCGCAAATACAGATTGTGATATTACCAGAACTCCAATTAAAATTAATAAAACTTTTCTCATAAAAAAACCTCCAAATTATTTCAAATTAATTTTAACGCTTCTTCAACGCTAAAATTTTTATGAACAATGTTATATACAGCTTTTGTAATGCCTGCAACATTTTTATGCTGAAAAATATTTCTGCCGATAGATACACCGTAAGACCCTGCACGCATAGCATCATAAACCATATTTAAAAATTCTTCATCACTGGCCATTTTAGGACCTCCTGCTATTACTATTGGTGCAGGACAGGAATCAACTACTTCTTTAAATGTTTCATAAGATCCTGTATAATTTGTCTTTATCAAATCAGCCCCAAATTCGCTCCCTATTCTTGCAACATGTTTTACTACATCAATATCAAATGGATTTTTTATTTTCGGACCGCGTGGATACATCATAGCAATAAGCGGCATTCCCCAACGTTTACAACTCCAAGAAATAGTTCCAAGCTGACGAAGCATTTCGCATTCTGTTTCTGCGCCGATATTAATATGAACAGATACTGCATCAGCTCCATACTCAAGGGCTTCTTCTACTGTTGTCACTATAACTTTAGCGTCATTAGAATAAATAGTGCCGGCAGATAAATGAATTATTAATCCTAAATCTTTTCCATAACCGCGATGACCGTACATTGCTATTCCTTTATGGACTATTACAGCATTTACTCCGCCTTCAGCTATCAGGTTCGCAGTATCTGGAATGTTTTTTAACCCTTCAATAGGACCTACTGTCACACCATGATCCAGAGGAACTATCACGGTTTTTTTTGTTTGCCTGTCCAAAATTCTTTCCAATCTTATTTTCTTACCTATATTCATAACATTTTTTATTTATTGAAAAAAAATAATTTATATTATAGCATTCTATTTTATATTTTATTTATTATATTCAAGTAATTTCATATTGTCAATAATTAAATTTTATGAGTTTATCAAAAAAAATTTTATTAATAGTAATTTCTCTATCAACAATAATTAATTTTATTTTAAACGGAATGATAAATCCTGTTGCTCGCGGAGGGTATGATTTTCTTGTATTTTACAAAGCAGGGCAGGAAGCTTTATCTGAAGATCCTCAGCTTTATAAAACAGTAATGTATAGAAAAACTGAATATAATTATATACCTGTTGTTTCATATGCTTTCATTCCTTTTACTTTATTATCGGAAAAATCAGCAGTTTATATATGGTTTTCAATAAATATCATTTTATTATTTTATTGTTTTTATCTGTTGACAGAAATTTGCAAAATGATTTTCAATGATAAATTTTATATTATGATTTTTTTTATTCTTTTTAATTTTAATCCTGTTCATGAAACTTTAAAATGGGGGCAAATAAATATTTTTGTATTCTGTCTTATTTTGCTCTGTATTTATTTCTATTTTAAAAAAAAAAATATCCTGTCGGGAATTTTTTTAGGTTTATCAGTAGTCTTTAAAATTATACCTGTAATAATCATATTTTATTTCCTTATAACAAAAAAATTTAAAATAATATTCTCATCTATAATTATAATTTTATTACTGCTTATTTTATCCATATCTATCTTTGGATTGAAAACTCATATTGATTATGTAACAAAAAAACTTCCTGCCACATCAGAACTCGGATACAAAGGAAATATATATGATCAATCGTTTCAAGGATTGTGTTTTAGATTTTTTTGGGCAGAAAATGATTATGTTACTCCTTTTTATGATAATTATAAATTTGCAAAAATGTCTTCATTATTCTTGAGAACACTTTGTTTTATTATTTTAATTATGGTATTGTTAAAGTCAGCAAAATACTGCAATTCAGATATTGTTAAGCTATTATGCTTGTCAGTCACAGTTACAGGAATTCATTTAATGCATTCTCTAACATGGGAACATCATTTGACATGGAGCGTTCTGCTGTTTGTTTCTGTTTTTGCAGTTATTAAAAATAAAAAATTATCTAAAACCTATTTTATTTCCGCATTGTTTTCATATCTGCTGGTTTCAATGAAATACGGATATGATAACAAAATATTAACTAACGGTCCTCTAATTATATTTACAGGAATAAAGTTATACGGCATAATAATTATATGGATAATAGGTATATTGATGATATCGAAAAAAAAATTATTTGTTAAAAACTCATTGTGAAAAATCATATAATTGAAAAATTAAAAGAACTAATCACTTTAAAAACTCTTGCAGGTGAAGACAAATTTAAAATCCGAGCTTATGAAAACGCTGTAAATTTCTTAGAAACTTCAGAAAATGATATTGAAGAATTGTTTAAATCTGGCAATTTAAAAAATGTAAAAATTATGTTGTCGCCCGATGTTCATCATAAAGAAAATTTTGAATATATTAAACTCGGTGGGGGTATGGCCAGAAAAGGAATGCTAACTAAAAATGATGTTGTAAATACTTATGAACAAGCTTAATTAAAACAAATATTCTCATAAATACATCCTTTGTTTTTACAATATTCAAATGTATTTATCGGGAATAATTCTTTATTTGATAAATTATTTATTGAAA
>JAGOBX010000556.1 GCA_017999075.1 Candidatus Babelota bacterium
CCCGACATCGTGTCGGGCGCGGAAGAATTAAGGAGCAAAATTTATAAATGTTTACAAGAGATAATTTTGAGAATATACTGCATATTCTGAAATTCAAAAAAGATAAAAATATATACTATAAACATTTTCGCGGAACAGATTCATATTTAAGAATTGATATTTCCAACGAAAACATCGAATATCCTGAAGATAAAGGATTAAAAATTAACGAACGGCAAACCTGCAATTTTTCTGCAAATGAAAATTTTGTAGTTTTTGAATGCGTTCACAGATTATTGGAAAAAGGATATAAGCCGGAACATTTAGAACTTGAACCAAAATGGAAAGTCGGGCACGGTGCCAGCGGCGGCCGCGCCGATATTCTCATTAAAGATAATAATTCAAAACCATTGCTTTTGATAGAATGTAAAACTTTTGGAAAAGAATTTGAAAAAGCATGGAAAGATACGCAGATTGACGGCGGACAGTTATTCGGTTACGCTCAACAGATACCCGATACCAAGTTTTTATGTTTATATACTTCAGGCATTCAAGAAAACAATAATATCACTACGATTTCTCATATTATTTCACATACGGACAACACCAAAATATTAGAAGAAAATAAAAATCTCAAATCTTATGTAAAAGCTACAAATGTCAAAGAACGATTTGAAGTTTGGAAAGAAACATATTTACTTGAATACACGACAAAAGGAATTTTTGAACCAAATATACAGCCGTATCAAATTGGGAAAGATAAATATACGATTGAAGATTTAATGCCGTTTGATGCAAAAAATAAAGAAGGCAAATATCACGAGTTCCGAACGATTTTAAGAAAACATAATGTATCGGGCAGAGAAAACGCTTTTGATATTTTAGTGAATTTATTTTTGTGTAAGATAGTTGATGAAACGCAAAATCCGAAAGATTTAAAATTTTTCTGGAAAGGCGTTGCATACGATAATTATTTTGACCTTATTGATCGCCTTCAGGAACTTTATAAAATCGGAATGGATAAATTTCTTAATCAGGAAATCGTATATATTTCAAACAAAGAAATTGACGAGGCGTTCTGGACGGTAAAACAAAAACCTAACGCCACAAAACAACAAATAAAAGAATACTTTAGAAAACTTAAATTTTTTACGAACAATGATTTTGGTTTTGTTGATGTTCACAATGAAAAATTATTTTATCAGAACGCTAAAATACTGCTTGAAATTGTTCAGATGTGGCAGGATTTACGGCTTAAAACAAAGGAACAAAATCAATTTTTAGGCGATATGTTCGAGTTTTTTCTTGACAACGGCGTTAAACAATCAGAAGGACAATTTTTTACGCCGCTGCCGATTTGTAAATTTATTTTGATGTCGCTCCCGTTAGAAAAAATTATTAAAGATTATACAGAACCGCCGAAAGCTATTGATTATGCGTGCGGCGCAGGGCATTTTTTAACTGAATACGCCCAGCAGATAAAACCTTTTATTGAGAAATATAAACAGATTGACATTTCGGCTTATTATAAGGCAATAACAGGAATCGAAAAAGAATACCGGCTTTCAAAAACCGCTAAACTTTCATCGTTTATGTATGGTCAAGACGGAATTGATATAATATATTATGACGCGCTCGCAAGATACGGGAAAATCAAAGACAATCATTTTGATATACTTGTTACAAATCCGCCGTTTTCAGTAGAAGGATTTCTTGAAACGCTCGGCGATAAAATTCGCGCTAAATATGAATTGACTGATACTGTGTCGGATATTTCAAACAACCGCAATATTCAGTGTTTTTTCATCGAACGCGCAAAACAAATTCTTGCCCCTAATGCAGTCGCTGGAATTATTGTGCCGTCGTCAGTGCTTTCTAATTCTGATACAACGCATATTGCAACCCGCGAAATTATTTTAAAATATTTTGATATTGTTTCGCTTGTGGAACTTGGAAGCGGAACATTCGGCAAGACAGGAACAAATACAATCGTATTATTTTTGCGCCGGAAAGCGCAATTGCCAGAACCGGCAGAACATTACAAAAACCGTGTAAACGACTGGTTTGATGAAAATGATAAGGACAAAGAAACTGAAATTTACGATGACGAATATTTAATAAAAAAATATTGCGAACATATAGAAATAGCACTTGACGATTATAAAACATTGTTAGAAGGGAAACCAAGCAAGAAACTTTTTGATTATGATATATTCAAAGATTATCAAAAGGATTTTGACACAAGCGCAGATATAAAAAATCTTAAAACAAAAAAATTCTATAAAGATATGAACGAAACAGAACAACAGGCAGAAATAAGAAAACGCTTGTTATCATATCTGCAAAAAATTGAAAAAGAAAAATTGTATTATTGGACGCTTGCTTTTTCTATTCCTCAAAAAGTTTTAATAGTGAAAAGTCCGGCGGGCAACAAAGAACAAAAAAACTTTTTAGGTTATGAATGGAGCGCGGCTAAAGGAAACGAAGGAATAAAATATAACGGTGGAGATACTGTAGATAAAATTATAACGCCTTTATTTGACCCGAAAAATCCGAATAATGCTGAAAAAATAAATTATTATATTCAAAAAAATTTTTGCGGCGAAGAAATAAATCAAGATGAATTTGAAAAAGTATCGGAATATGCAGAATATACGCGGCTCGTTGATTTGCTTGATTTTTCAAGAAAAGATTTTAATAAAGCAATATCCCTAACACCGAAAAAAAATATGGAGATTGAGACGAAGTGGGAAACTACACCAC
>JAGOBX010000557.1 GCA_017999075.1 Candidatus Babelota bacterium
ATACAGGTTTTGGAAAAGCGATTGGTTTGAAATTGAAAATTACAGATGAATCCCTTAATGTATCGCCAACTTTGGTTTCTTTAAGTTTTACTAAAGTGGCAATATCGCCTGTTTACAATTCCCCTGTTTCAACTCTTGTTTTGCCAATCATTACTGCGATTTGGCCTATTCTTTCTTTTGAATCTGTCCGTGAATTTATAACATCAACGCCTGATTTTAATTTTCCTGAATAACATTTTACATAAGTGAGTTCTCCAAGATGATCTTCAACTACAGTTTTGAATACTAATCCTGTGAATGGTTTATTTGGAGAAATTTCTAACTGTATTGTTTCTTCAGGAGAAGAGGGATTAACCATATCAATAGTTTTTTTATCTATAGGAGAAGAACCTAAACTTATTATTTTTTCAAACATATTATTAAGACCGCAGTTTTTTGATGCTGAACCGCATAATACCGGAACAAGCAAATCATTTATTATTGCTTTTTTTAAATATTCGAACATTTCAGGTTCGCTGATAGTTTCGCCTCCGAGATATTTTTCCATTAATGCGTCATCTGTAACAGCGATTGCATCAATAAGTTTTGTCTGATATTCTTTAACATAATCGTTTAAATCTGCGGGAATATCAATAATATCGGGCGGATTTCCATCTTCGCGCGCCTTATAAAATTTCATAGTCAATAAATCAATAATCCCTTTGAAGTTTGCAGCTTCGCCTACAGGGATTTGTAAAATAACAATTTTATCAGTTAACATTTTGCTTATTGAATCAACAGTTTTTTCAAATGCCGAATTTTCTATATCAAGTTTGTTTATGAAAATGAATTTTGAAGCCCGGTATTGTTTTAGAAGTTTCCATATTTTTAAAGTTGAAATTTGAACTCCTGCCACAGGATCTATCAATATTGCAGCATTTTCTGCTATATGAATTGCTCCTATCAGTTCTCCTATAAAATCAGGATATCCGGGAGTATCAATAAAATTAAGTTTATGGTCCTTTGTTTCTATTGGAAAAATTTTTGATGATATGGTGAATTTTTTTTCTATTTCAAAAGGCAAGTAATCTACTTGCGAGGTTCCGTCCATTACGCTTCCAAGTCTTGTTATTACTTTTTTGTTGAATAATAAATGTTCCAGCAGAGTGGTTTTACCAACTCCGCTATGTGATAACAATGCAATATTCCGAATATTTTGCGCTTCGTATTGTTTCATAAGTTACCATACCATCCTTTTATAAACCAAATCGCTTTATACCAAAAAAATTATTTTTTTATAAATTTTTCTGTGTGTTGCAATCAGGCAAATTAAATTATAAAAATAAAATAAAATTACTGAAAAAGTTTATAAAATTTAATAAAAAATTCAAGAATTATTATTCTTCGTCTTCAGAATCAGAATCTTCAGATCTGCTTTTCTTTTTAAAATCACCTTTACTGCGGCTTGATTTTTTATTGAAAGTTTTTCCTTTTTTACCGCCGCTTTGTTTTGCTTTTTTTAAAATAGCGTCTTCGACTTCTTTCTGAAAATCAGGATCTGTTGCTTCTATAACTGTAACGAATTTTTTTCCTTCTTTTATTGAAGGCCATTTTACTTCGTCATCTTTAATTGTAAAACCTGAAATTACTATAGAATTGTTGAATCCAACTTTAGGATATTTACCGTCTCTTACATTAACAAAAGAAATAGCAAGTTTTTCGGAAGACTTTCCGGTTTTTTTTGATTTTATCGAAGAAATAAAACTGTTGAAATTAGCGGCATTTTTTTTGTCTGCTTCAACATACGGAAATTCATGACCGCCTTTTTTAGATGTTCTCGAAGGAAATTTCACATCGGTTCCTAATGTAATGTTTGATATTTTTAAACAGTCGTTAACAATAATTTCAGTCCCGTTTGCGCCTTTATTATTTTTAGTAATAACCACTTCACCGTATTTTTTTGAGCTTCTGCTTTTTCCTGAATTTTTTCCGGATTCATCGTCATCCCCTGAATCAGAAGCGGTTTTATAATCAAAATTTTCTTCTTTAGCCTTTTCTTCAAATTTTGTCAATATTTCTTTTTCGATTTCTTCTTTATTAGCCTGATCTGCAAACACGAAAACATCTGATTTTGATTCATCAAGAAGTGGCCAGTTTACTTCTAATGCTCCGCCTGCCATTTTTACCACTAATCCGGATAATTTTAAACCGTCTTTGGATACGATATTAACAAACGCCTTAACAGGGCTTGTTTTTCCGCCTTTCCCTTCAAATAAACTTATATCAATTACACCTGGAACTAATTTTTTTTGCTCGCCTTTAAAATCAACAGGTTTGTTGTTGCTGAAATCCAATACTGCATTTTTGATTTTAGTTATGAATAAATCCATTTTATCATTATCTGAAGATATAAAAGGTCTGTCCTGATCAGAACGTTTATTTTTCTTTGAAGGCATTTCTACGCTTGTTCCGTCAACAGAAATACCATTTATAGTAATATTTTTATTAAGCTCTACGCTGAATGTTTCTTCTATTTTTTCTATTTTAGTTATTTCAAATTCTTCTCCGCCAGGTGCGGCTGCAGCTGATTTGGTAACTTCAATATTGCTTATTTCTTCATTGTTTCCCGTACATCCGAATAACAATAATGATAATGTAATTAATAACCCCACAAATAATAATTGTTTTTTCATAAAAATATCTCCTGAAAAAAATTTTAAAAAGTTATTTTATTTTATTACTAAAAAAAATCAAGA
>JAGOBX010000558.1 GCA_017999075.1 Candidatus Babelota bacterium
GATAATTTATTTTAAACTCAGAAAATTTCAATCCATGAGCTGTAGAAACAACCACAACTTTATGATTTTTTCTAATAATTTTATTTTTTACAAGTTTTAACAAAGCAGCTAATGCTACGCCTGTATTAGGACAATTGTATAATCCTGTCAAATCTCCCATAGCGCAAGCATTAGCCAATTCATCTTCGGTAGCCTGTTCTACTAATCCATTATATTTTTTCAATATTTTAATTGCTTTTTCAACGCTCACAGGATTTCCAATCTGTATAGCAGATGCCGCGGTAGGTTTAGCAGTAACGGATTTATATTTTTTAAATTGCTGCAAATAACTCAAATACAATGGATTCGCCTGTTTTGCCTGAGCAACTACGATTCTTGGTTTTTTAGAAATCATTCCTAATTCAATCATCATGTCAAATCCCTTACCAAGAGCGCTTACATTGCCCAAGTTCCCGCCAGGTATGATAATAAAATCAGGTACTTCCCAATCAAACTGTTGCAAAATTTCAATGCTTATTGTTTTTTGTCCTTCCACGCGTAAAGAATTCATCGAATTAGCAAGATAGATATTATGTTTTGAAGTTATTTCCTGTACAATTTTCATACAACCGTCAAAATCCGAATCTATTGCCAATGTAATTGCTCCATTGGCAATTGGCTGAATAAGTTGAGCATTGGAAATTTTACCGCGAGGCAAAAATACAATTGAAGGAATATCTGCTGCAGCCGCATATGCTGCAAGAGCTGCAGATGTATCTCCGGTTGATGCGCATGCTACACCTAATATTTTCCTTCCGTTTTTTATAATCTGATTTACCTGAGAAATTAAAACCGTCATTCCCAAATCTTTAAACGAACCTGTATGTGTATTCCCGCAAAGTTTTATCCATAAATCTTCAATTCCTATAAGTTTTCCTAATTTTTTAGCCCAGAACAAATTGGTATTTCCTTCATACATTGAAATTATATTTTCATTTTCGATTTCAGGGAGAATAAATTCCTTTTTGCTCCATACTCCGCTTCCAAACGGCCAATTTGTGGTTCCCTGCCTGCTTTCAAAAAGCTTCTTCCAATCAGTCCCTGAAACTTTTTTCAAAGCTCCGGTATCCTGCTTAACCTCAAGCAAATTCCCGCATTTTTTACACTTATATATAATTTCTTCAAGTCCGTATTTTTCACATCCATTAATACATTCAAACCATGATTTAATTTTTAAGTTTTGGATAGCAGACATTTTTTCCTCCTGAAATCAAAAAATGTTTTTTATTTATTTGAATCTAAAAAATTATAACAAACTTTTTTTAAATTAATTTATCATTTAAAATAATTTTCAAAGCTTCTTTCAAATTATATATTCTTACAATATTTTCTGGAGCTTTTTCCAATTGATTGCAAGGATAATCATAAAGCAAGACGGGAATTTTATACTTTGAAATTTTTAATGCAAAATCAAGGCAATCTTCTATCATTAGATCAAATTTGTATCCATTATTCAAACCTGTTATATATTTATCCTTATCACCTTGTTTCATATAAAGCAGTTTATCATATTTGAATTTATGTTTGTTCAACCATAGTTCTGTTTGTTCTCCCATAAACTCTTCAGGTCTGCTTGTTACTATTACCGTACAATATTTCTCTGATAATAGTTTCAAAAAATTATCAGCGCCTTTCATTGGTTTTATATCTGCCCATAATTTTTTTTTTGTGATATCTTTAAACGCCTGCATAATATCATCTGCATCAACATTCTTATAACATTTTTCAAATTCATAATGTTTAATTTCATTTAATTCAAGGTTCTGATTAAACCTTTCATTGAAAAATGGTATAAACATTTTTATAGTATCAGCAATTACGCAATCAATATCTATTCCAATATACTTTTTTTTCATCTCGGATCCTTTAAAAATTTAAAAGCAATAAGAACCATTAAACCAATTATGCCTACAACAAATAAAAATTCAAATACCTGATATGCTCGTATTAAAAAAGCATTTGATATAAATGTTTTTGTTCGTTTTTTATGAAGAAGCATCTTATAAAAAAAAAGCCACTTTATATAAAACCAAAATGTTAGTTTTCCAAACAGCTGTTTCATAAGGATAAAAATATAATTTAATTGCAATAAAATTCAAGATAATTTTTTTTCAATTTAATTCTTCAACTTTTCCAAATCAAGAATCAATTCTTTAAAATTTTAAAAAAAAGATTGCAAAAAATCCGATAATATTCTAAAATATTAGCAGATTATAATTATTTATAACTATAAAAAAATCTGACGGGGGTGTATAAATTAAATGAAAGATTTAAAAGACATTATTAGAGATGTTCCTGATTTTCCTAAACAAGGAATTATTTTTAAAGATATAACTCCATTACTCGGTAATGGAAAATATTTAAATAAAATGATAAAATTATTTTTAGAAAGCGTCAAAGATCTAAAAATAGATAAAGTTTTAGGAGCAGAGGCCCGAGGTTTTATTTTGGCCGCTCCTGTAGCATATAAACTTAAAACAGGTTTTGTTCCTGCCCGTAAACCAAAAAAATTACCGTATAAAACAATCTCCCAAAGTTTTAATCTCGAATATGGTACTGACAGTTTTGAGATTCATACTGATTCCATCAAAGAAGGCGAAAATGTTTTAATCCTTGACGATGTCCTCGCTACAGGCGGAACTGCAGAAGCTTTAGTAAAACTTGTTGAAACTCTTGGCGGAAAAGTTGTGGGA
>JAGOBX010000056.1 GCA_017999075.1 Candidatus Babelota bacterium
TCATTTCTTTATATTCGTTTATAAATTTTTTTACCGTTATTTCTTCTTCTATCCAGCCCTCTTCAAATGCGATATTTGTATAGTCGATCAATCTGTTTATTCCGCTATCAAGAGTATCGAACCGTTCTACTGCGCCAACAGTTCTGCCGCTAACCATATCATCAAAAAAATAAGGAACAATAGAATATAAAAATTCGCTGAATTTTTCATTACTCGTATTTGGATCATCAGTTTTTTTTCCATCTGCAAAACATTTTACAATGCCAGGCAATCCTTTTGTCCTATATCCAAAACCAGTTGATGTAAAACCTCTTTTTGTAAATGGATTATTTTCATCACAATTACCCCAGCCGTATATTTCTTTATCTGTAGGAAAATTATCTTTCCAAGCATTTTTATTATATTTCATCGAAGACCAATTATAATTTATTGGAGTTTTAATATTATAAATATCATATCTATATTCTATGCTAAAACCTTCTAATTCCAAACTGCTTGATTTTTTATTTAAAACCGAGTATTCAAACTCAAATTCATTATCATTAATTTTATTAATCTTCGCTTCAACAATTATATCAACAAGATGCGCTGGTTCAATCCAGATTTTTTTTTGAAGGCCTTCTTCATCAGAAAAATAAATATAGTATAATCCAGCGCGTCTATCATATTTAACCTTTGTATTAAAAATTCCTAAATCAGTATCATCATTTACAGTAATCTTATAATCAGCAGGTTTTTGTAAAATTCTGCGTTCTGAAAATAACGGATTATTCAAAATTACAAATATTAAAAATATTATTGAAAAATATTTTCTCATACTTCTTCATCTCCTATTCTATTCTATTATATTCTATTCAGGAAAATCAAGATGCCAATGGTTTGGTGGAGCATTTTTGGGATGACGTTCTGGGGTAACGCCTAGTCTATTACATTCTCTAATAAAATTGGTTCCCCTTTCTCCCCACAAACTCACTCCGCCTAAATCATCCACGTCAAAATTTAATCCGGTTCTATGTCCGTTATGAGGACCGGACCAATTTTTAGTATAATCATTACAGCCGCCCCATTCCAGCGAGCCGTCGGTTATATGAAATATAGTATTTGGATAAAACTTTCTATATGCATCGGCAATATCGCACATCAAATCGACTGTTTGCGGAGTTCCATAAAAATGATTTGAATGCAAACCTACAGTTTGAGGAGTAGAACCGTCTTTAAAAAAACTTCTTTTAGACAATAAATTTTCAGTTATCCAATCTACTTTTATGGTAACAATTTTTTCAAATTTATACCCTGATGAATTAATTTCAGCGGTAATTTTTTCTTCTCCGCTTGCTTCTTTTGAATAATATTTTGCTTCAAAAAAACCATCCGAATTTGTATATCCGGTTACAGGTTTTTGAAAATGAGTAGGTCTTCCAAGATGATTATGCCCGCCGGAATACGGAATTTCTTTTGATGTAAATTTTACTTCCATACCCGTTAAAACCGGATCCGTATAAATTCCAACTGTTAAAAAATTCGGGTCTCCAGTCATTCCGTTCGGCATTCTGCCGAGTTTTTTTGGTTTAATTTTATTTTTATCTAAAAGAAAATATATATTTAAATTTTCCACTTCAATCCTGATATCCGCGCCTTGCGGTTCATGACTTGATGTCGGTGATTTCAGGTCAGTTACCCGCATAATAGTATTCTTATTAACATCTCCAATAGCGAATTTGGTTTTTAAAGTTGACGCCATACTTCCTTCAATAACTTTTAGCAAATAAGCATCTAAAATTTTAATACTAAAATTTTCTTCAGTATAAGTTGGATTATCATTTGAATTAAGGTCGCGGATACAAATTATCAAATTTCCATACTGACTTTGAAAAAAATTAAAATCAAATACTCCGCCATAACCTATTGAAGGCGACAATGAAACAGAATAAATTGCATTTTTTAAATTTTTTTTATTATTTTGATGAAAAGATAAAACATAAGGATTTTCAAGGCATTCAGGATTAATTTTCCCTCCATATCCAGGCAGTATTTTAGCTATTCCGATTATTGCAGGAATTCCTGAATCTTTTGTATCTGAAATAAACGGATTTGTTATATCAAAATATTCATCTAAATTATTTCTTCCATCGTTATCTTCGTCTTCGGCATTATCGTCAATTCCATTATAATTACTGTCTTTACGCATAGGATTATATCCTAATGCAGTTTCCCAACCATCCGGCAGTCCGTCTTTATCGCTGTCAGAATCAGACGCAGAAGTTCCAAAATCTTGAGTATTAAATACTTCTATAAAATCATTCAATCCGTCTCTATCGCTGTCTATTAGTGATAAGTCGGTGTTATAATATTGAAATTCAAATAAATCATATATTGAATCGCCGTCACTGTCATAATATTTCGGTTCTCCATTAACGCTCAATTCAAAATCATCGCTTAATCCGTCATTATCAAAATCAAAAGCTTCAGGAAAATTTCCATATTTTTTATAAATCCAGGATTTTTTATTATCCAATGATTTGCTTTGAATCCAAAATTCGTCATCGCCTATTCTATCAAATATAATAAAAGGAGCTGCGCCAATACGCATTCTGATTTCCCAACTCTGATTTAATGAATTTTCCCTTTCTGATAGTAGATTCGTATTTGGAAATTTTACGGTTAAATCAATCAAACCCTGAGTATCATTATTCCATATTATTGAACTTGCTCCGCTTACAATAAAATTTGAGCCGCTTAACTCTTTTACAATCCATTTGTTTTCTTCTATAGATATTGATTCCCATTCAAATTCCTGAAACGCCAATATTTCAGTGTCAAATTTCAATGTTATATCTGAATTTTTTAAAATATTATTTCTGGTTACTCCGGATTTTAATTCGATTTTTCCGGAAATTTGTAATGTTCCGGTTTCAGACATTTCATCTTTTCCCCAAACTATTTCAGCGGAATATATGTTTTCAACTCCCTGAATATTGCGCTCTGAACAAGTTTTTAAAATTTGATTAAACGAATATGTTCCGATCCCTTTTAGTTGTTGAACCTCATACATATTGCTAAAATAATTATCGTCTATTGTTCCTATATCCATATCGGTTCCGGCTCTGTAAATATATAAACTATCTGAAGACGGGCTTACAAGGTTTATAATATCTTCGATTTTATTTAATGAAATAGTCCTGTGATTAAGATATTGCAAAGCATAAGCGTAATCCGTAATTTTTTTCGAAATAATATCATTCCAGACATTAATTACATAACTGTCAATTCTATCCAGACTTCCTTGACCTATATATTGAATAGCGTCAAGTTCCGATATACTGTCAATATACTCGTCGTCTAAAGTGCCATAAATTCCGTCTATTCCTTTTTTATAATTGTTTATGTTTTCAGATTGTATAATATCTAAACCAACCGAGTATTTTAAAACATCTGTATTTGTTGACCAATGATTAATAAATTGCAGCAGTTTATACGGATTTTGAGGAGCGCGCGATATAATACTATCCTTACTATCACCTAAAATATCATTATTTTTACCGCAACTTAACAAAAAAAATAAAATCGGAAAAATTAAAATTATTATAAATTTGTTGGGTTGGGTTGGGTTGCAAGTTTCATACTTTTTTACTTCCTTTTTATAAAAAAATACAAACTTAAAATTTTAAATAATTTGTATTTTACTTTTTAATAAACATTTGTCAAGATATATATATATTCTTAAAAAATTTTACATTTTTTAAGAATATTTCTTTTTTCAAATCTTAGTTTCCATTCTTGTTTTCTTATCTTATCTCCAGTTTCTTCAGGTTCCCATAAATTAATTAAATATTCAGCAGTTTTTATTTCATCATTATAATACATTTCTCGGCTTACATTTCTTATTATATCAGACAATAAAACAGGATATTGTTTCAATTTATGTATTTTATTCAATGGATATTCGTATTCCCATGACTTAAGATTCTTCCGTGAACCCTGTATGCTATAACTTAAACGCCAGAAACAATTCCTTGTATAAAAATATATAAAAACAGGATTATCTCTAAATTTTTCAAATTTAAAAGTTAAATCAAAATCGAATCTGTTTGGCATTAAAAATATATAACTAAACTCTTCTCTGAATTTTTTATCTGATAAAACCATTCTGTATTCTTCCAAAACTGAATCTTTATCATTATCAAAAAATACTTTCATTTTTTCAATTAATTCAGGAATCTTTTTCCATTGTTTTAAAAAAAACATCAAGTCTATATATTCTCTCAAACTCCTTTCCCGCAGATCAATAGATATATTCTTTTCAAGCAAACTTTCATAAATTTTTCTTGATTCTTCAAATCTGCTTATTTCCTTCAAAAACACGGCTTTTTTATATAATTGTTCAGTATCATTTTTTTCAGAAAATATCAGATCATATTTTTTCAATGATTCTTCTATAAAATCCGTGCTTAAAATCGGTTGTTTTTCTTCTTCAATATTCAATTTTAATCCG
Source organism: Candidatus Babelota bacterium (assembly GCA_017999075.1). GTDB lineage: Bacteria > JAGOBX01 > JAGOBX01 > JAGOBX01 > JAGOBX01 > JAGOBX01. The sequence goes on from JAGOBX010000056.1 coordinate 4,493, forward strand.
CCTAACTTCATACATTTGCTTTTATATAAAGGCGGATTACTCGCATCATCATATTGTTTTTTAATTCTTTCATATCTCGATTCTGAAACCTCAATACATTTCAAATACTCATGCCATTCTTTTTCAGCATCAGAAATTTTTTTCCCGAAACTTTTTTCAAAATCATTTGTTTTATACCATTTCAATATTTGTCCAGTTCCATAAATTTTTCTCAAATAAACTATAAAAGCCCCGGCAACCTCGTATTTTTTTCTGGTCGGAGAATTACCCATAAAAAATTTTATCACTGAAAAAACCTCATCAAGTTTCGTAAGACTTCCTGATTTCAAAGCAGCAGCCATATTTTTGTCGCGTTTTTCTATTGCAGCATCATCTTCAAAACCTACTGCAAGCCCTTCTACAAGCCCGCTGTTAACAGGCATTTTAAAAATATTGTCTGCCAGATCCGAACTTAATGCGTGGACAAGCTCGTGTCTGATTAAATCTTCGCTGTATCTTATAGTAAACTCAGGAAGATGAATTTCTTTTAAAACAGGTTTTACATACATTATTGAATATTCCCCTGTAATTTCAGCCATCAATTGTTCAGAAGAATATATGAACACATTAATTTTACGCGAGGGAATAAATTTGAAATGTCTTATCAGCATATACAGATTAAACTCAAATATCTCTACAGTCTGTTCCAATCTGTTATTAAATAAATTCACGTCGTCAGTGTGAAAAATAAAATTAGTGCTTTCAACCTTATACCGCATTACTTTATCAATAATTTTTTTTCTGCCGTCAAACCCCAGTCTGTCCGGCTGAAATAAAAAAAACAATATAAATACAAATAAAATCATTGAAATTGTTAAACATCTAATTTTTGAAATAAAACTTTTCAGTTCCGAATATTTCGAATAATAAAAATTAAAACACATATACTTTATAAACAAGGCTAAAACCATTACCCAGACGCGCTGAATAAAAAAATAATCAGGAGGTTGAATTTTTCCCGAATCAAATCCGTAAAATGAACTGCCGGATAAAAATCCGCATATCAGATTTGCCAGCCTGAACGGAGCGCAATAATTAAAATAATAAAATGATTGAAAACATATCAATAAAAAAATTATTATAAAAAATAAGGTTTTAAAAAATTTTCTTTCAAAAAAAATTCCGCTCACTATTCCAAACGACATCCCAAGCATATATGAAGGAACCGTCATAAAAATAAATAAAACAGGTTCGCTTGAAGCGCAGTTCTGCATTAAATATGTGTTGGCAGCAGATAAAAAAAAAGCCGATGAAATTATTACGCTAAAATCCTTTAATGCTTTTATATTATGTTCTGTATACGTTAACAAGCTGTCTTTATAATATTTGTTCCCTTTAATATAGGCTGCTATAAAAACAAGTATAGAAACCAGCGCTGAATATTCATAATTCAGTAAATTAAACGGAGGAACAAATTGCAGACTTATAATTACAGAAAAAAATATAATATTGATTATCATATAATTATTTTAATTTATAAACATATAAACTATATCCTATTCTGCCGTCACTGTTTTCTTTCAAAAACCTGAACGGTTTATTCCTGAATTTATATTCAGGCAGACGCTTAACAAAATGGGCGCTTATGATGTAACAACCTTCTGCAAGATTTCCCGACGCATCAACGCAGTCATTAAAATCATTATAGTTTATAGAATATAATAGCGGAGATACGGAACTGAAATGCAGCAGATTAATTTTGTCAATCTTGTTTTTCTTCATATAATAATTTATTTTATTCAAATCCTGTCCCCAATCTACGTTTGAATCGTCAAGAAGATTAATCCCGTTTTCAGAACCCCCTGAAAATACATTAAAATACGATATATAATCAGGAATAACAAAAATCCCGCGCAGCAGTGTTAAAGTAATAATTATATAAAACCAAACTTTTATTTTTTTTATTGAATTCAAAAAAAATCCGGAAAACAACGTTGAAAAAAATAATAAAGGGATTACAAATCTGTATCCTAAATTAGGAGCTTTCAAGGATATTGCTGTAAAATATATTGAGGCAGGTATTACCGCATAAATTAAAAAATTTTTTATTATACTGCGGTATTCATCTGATGCTTTTTTCAATATTATACGTAAAAAAATTATTATTGATATAACCGACATAACAATAATAATTTCAGAAGTTTTATATAAAAACACAAAAATAAAATATAAGTAATCACGGTTCTTATAGAATTTCCCGTTCAGATAATACTGGTAATCAGGCTGCCAGTATTTCCCTGTCAATCCCGCACATTTAAAATAATCATATATTCCTGTTAAAACATTAAAATATAAAATATTTATCATTATCACAGTAAAAAAAATTACTGCAGCAAGTTTTAATAATTTTTTTTTATCGATTTTTCTCCATTCCGATACTGCAATAAAAACAATTATCGGCAAAATAACAAGTCCGCTGAATTTGGTAAGCAGTAAACAAGATAAACTTAACCCCAAATTCAACCAGTATATCGCCGATGATTCATTTAAACATTTTTTCAGAAAATAAACCGACATCCAGAAAAATAAGTTAAGCAGAACATCATTTATAACCAGAGACGACAGCCCGATAAAATTAGGCGATCCGAGAAAAACAATTGTCAGAATAGCGCAAACTTCTTTTTTGAACCCGAATTCTAAACAAAATAAAAATATTAATATCCCTGTAATCAGATTGAAAACAAAAATTATTATCCTCGAATACGCAGTTATTTCAAAAAAAGACGATGAATTGCTTAAAAAAAAATAATTTTGATACCAGATGTGATCTTCAGATTTAAAAAAAATTTTATCGAATTTAAGATCCAGCCCAAGTATTGGAAGAGCTGCAAGCATTTTGGAAAAAGGGGGGTGTTCCGAATTAAGCAGTATCCTGCCTGTCTTTAAATAAGAATATCCTGATACTATATAACTTCCTTCGTCAAATGTCATAGAAACCCATAATATATGGCATATCCCAAAACATATAATTAAAATCAATGCAAAAACAAAATAAAATTTCTGAAGTCTGCTCATAAAACATCACCGATCGATTCTATATTGACTGAACCATTAACTTTAATCCCGTGTTTGTTCATATTATAAAATCTAATGTTCTTATTCAATTCTATATATTTTTCAAATTCAAATATATAATTTTTCAAATTATGCAGAGTATATATTCCGCAAAATTTTACCGCATTCATTTTTATTAAATTTTCACAGTACCGCGATTCAAAAGTTATAAATTTATTCAAAGACTTCAGAACTGAATAAAAGTAACAGCTGTATTTCGAATACATCAAATCATTAGTAAACCCGAAATCCTGACCTGTAAATATTATTTTACTGTATCCCAGTCCTATTAAAAAATCAAGTGCGTATAATGAAACTGAAGCTCCACCGCCGAGTTCGCTGCCGCTGTCATAATCAAGCCCATTTTTCAAACCGTCAAGAACAGGATGGTGTTTGGATATAAAATGGAACTTATCTCCCTCGTATTTTTCTACTATTTCATGATAAGTATACGGAGAAAATATCAGCGCTGTTTCAGACGAATCAAACCCTTCAAAAAATTTCACACAATCTTTTTGCGGATCAACGCTTACAGTAAAATCAGGTTTTATCCCTGTTCTTTTCATTATAGGAATAGCTGCATCTACGGCTATAACCATAACTTTATCTCTATTGATTTTTATATTTTCTATATAATAATCTGCAGAAGGTCCTGCTCCTATTAAAATTCCTGCGGATTTCACAGGATTTTTTTTCAAATTCGAAATACCATTATTTTTTTTTATATGCTTTTTATTTTTATTAATATTTTCTTCTATGATATTTCCGAATTTATCTTTATAATTTTTTTTTATGCATAATCTGCTGAAAAAATCGGAAATTACAGAAAATTCAGGTTTCACTGATGTAATAAGTTTTGATAAATTCTGCGGTATTATAAATTTATATTTTCCTGAATCAAGCCCAAAATCCCTTATTCTCGACTGAATCTCCCCTGTTGTTTTTCCGTAAATAAAACCTGTATTAAATTTTTTTAAAAAAGTTATGTCAAACTTTTCTATTATCAAACTAATGATTTCAGGAAAAAATATTATATATATCACTTTTTCAAAATCACTGCAATTACGCAGTTTGAAAAAAATTTCCTGTTCATACCCTCCAAGAAATTCTGCAAATACAGGGACAGAATTTTCAGAAAATTTCAGTTCAGATTCTAAAATTCTCTCCATTTCCCTGACAGGATTGATTCTACTGTTCAGATTTATTTTTTCATTATGATTTAATGGATTTATAAAACTTATATGCGGTACATCTGTTATATGTGAGGGATTTACAAAAAAACCTGATTCATTTGATTTATATGATTGTAAAAAATTATACAATCCGTTATGTTCAGTTTTTAAAAAATTCAAATTTTCATTTTTAATTTTCATTATCAGGCATATTAATTATTTCAACTTTCTAAACAAATTAAAATAAGTTTATAACATAATAAAATCCGTATAATTATTAAATCATTTTTTAAATAACAGTTTTTTAAAATTAAACATTTTCCGGTTCGAGAACTTTTTGTTTTGGATCTGTTACCATACCGCCTGAAATAATAAATTTCATTGCGTCTTCAATTTTTATATCCACAACAATCAATTCTTTTTCAGCAGCTACAACCAAATAACCTGAAGTCGGGTTGGGGGTCGTCGGAACAAACACATTAAACATCTTCTCTCCGGTTTGTGTCGTGAGTTTACTATTCTGGCTAGTTAAAAAACCCATTGAATACAAACCTTTTCTCGGAAATTCAACATAAACCACTTTATTAAACATTCCTTTATTTTTTCCCTGTATGTTCGAAATGATCTGCTCTATTATCTGTTTAAGTATAGAATATATTTTATTTATTATCGGAAGATGTTCAAGAAAATCTTCAAGAAGCTCAAAAATTTTTTTACCCAAAAAATTCGAGAAAAAATATCCGATTATTATTATTGAAACAAATGTTACTCCAAACGACAGCATTATATCAAAATGCTTTAAAATATTAATGTCTTTCAAATAATCCGGAACAAACCTGTAAATAATGTTCTGCGGCAGACTTTCATATATTATCACTATCAGATATTTTATCACAGCATACGTTACGGCAAGAGGCAAAACAAGTATTAACCCCGCTATAAAATAACGTTTTACCGACCTAATCATTTTTCTTAAAATAATATTCTTCATATTTGTTCCCTTATCCTTATATTATAAATAAAAAATCAGCTTTTGAATTTAAGATTTATCACATCATTCTTTTTCAAAACAGTGTTTGGTTTAATGTTCTGGAAATATAAAAATCCTGAACCTTCTATAACTAACTTCAATTTATACAAGTCTGAAACTGTTGACAGAATCTTTAAACAATCGCGTTTTGATTTATTTTTTAAATCAGGCATAATAAACTTGCCGGACTGAATATTTATTATTGGCTCAGAGCTATCTGCTTCAGATTTATTTTTTGTACTTTTCTTCTGCAATTCTAAAAAATTTTTCTTACTTTCATTAATGCTCGATCTGTCAGCAGTAGTAACCATCACATTATCAACCGGATATTTTTCATAATATTCAAGAAGTCTGACTGCTATTTTGTTAAATAAAGGCGCTGCTGTAGAACCTCCTGAAGATTCTTTCACAGGCTGATTTATTGCTACCAATATAGCAAACTGAGGATTTTCTACGGGAAAAAAACCGAAAAATGACGATATTGACTGTTCCCTGCTGTATCCTCCGCGTTTATCAATAGCCTGTGCAGTGCCTGTTTTTCCTGCAATCTTAAACCCTTTAATTCCCGCCTTCTGTCCGGTTCCTTTATCAACTACAGACAACATCATAGCTGCAACTTTATCAGCAGCGTTTTTTTTCATAACCCGCCTTATTATTTCAGGTTTTTTAACTGTTTCAACTATATTATTATTATCATCGCGGAATTCTTTTACAATTATAGGCTTTAACAAAATTCCGCCGTTTGGTATTACCATAAGCGAATTTATCAATTGAAGAGGGGTTACTGTCACTTCCTGACCTATCGAAATAGAATATTTTGACAAACCTGACCATAAATCAGGTTTCCTCAAAAATCCTGCGCGTTCACCCGGTATTTCACAACCAGTAGTTATACCAAATCCGAAATTAACTAAATTTTTGTAAATTTGATTTTTTGACAGCTGTGATACAGCCTGTATTATTCCTATATTGCATGAATTTTCCATTACATTTATAAATTTCTGGTCGCCATGCGATTTATTGTCAAAACAATGATACGTATGATTAAAAACAGAATATCTTCCTGAACAATGATAATTTTTAACATCATCTATCAATTTTTCATTTACAAGAAGAGAAGCTGTCACCACTTTCATTGTTGATCCTGGTTCATACCAGTCGCTTATACAGTAATTTCTCATAACTTCCGTATTGGTTACTTTATTAAATTCATTTAAATCAAAATCTGGACGATTGGCCATAGCAAGAATTTCTCCGGTTCCAGGTCTCATAACTATCGCTGAAATAGTTTTAGGCTGATATTCTTCAAAAACCTGATTTATCTCGCTTTCCACTATCTGCTGAATATAATTATCTATAGTAAGAACAACATTACTTCCTGAAAATGAAGACATGACTTTTTTATCATAAAATAATATGCCTATCGGTTCTTTAAATATTTTATCTTTAGCGTTTTTACCGCTTAACATATCATCATACTGATTTTCTATTCCGTATAATCCTCGGTTATCTTTTGAAACAAAACCTAACACGTGACTCAATAAATTTTTGTATGGATATTTACGTTTATATCTCGTTTGAACAGCAAATGAATTTTCATATTTTTTTAAACGTTTCTTTATTTCTTTCAATATTGTATTGTCCTGCAAATCTTCCATCAAATCTATCCAGTTCCTCGGGGTTTCCTTAAGTTTTGCGTTAAGCTCTTTATAACTTATGTTCAATATATTTGATAAAACAACTATAGCGTCATTATCTTTAATAATATCTTTTTTTTCCATAACAAGAACCCTGTTGTTTATAGAAAAAGCAAGTTTTTCAAGATTAGAATCATATATTATTCCGCGCGGCAAATTCACCGAAGAAATCTGTTTTGGTTTCAGCAATTCCACTGGCAGTTTTGAAAATGTTTTTTTTACAAGTTCAGTGTCTGACGAAGTCAATCGTAACATTAACGAATCTTCAGGCGCAGAATCAATGTGTTTAAACAGCATCCAGTCAGTTAATCTATATATTAATACCAAAGTAAATAAACATAACATGAATATAATAAATAAAAACCTTTTTTTTACTTTTTGCTCAAAGTTCATTTTTTTCCTTCATTTCTTTTTTTGCATTTTTTTTATTTAATTTTTACTGAATCCAATGTAAAATCTATAAAAATTCTTAAAAAATCATTATATATTTCTAATTTTTACCCTATCTTAATAATAATTTAATCAATATTTTATTATTTGTCAATACAAATCTAACAATTCTCATTTTAATATTGAAAATTTTTTTAAAAGATATATAATTTTATAAAAAAGTTAAAATCACGGGTTACTATTACATGGGTTCTATTTTTTTATTTAGCAACAATGATAATGAAATAAGTTCTATTAGAGAATTACTCAAATCAGAATACACAGTTAAAGTTTTTTGTGAAGAAAAATTTCTTTTTTCAAATCTTAATTCAAACAAAATTCCCGATATAATTATCATAGAAGACAGTTCAATTGATGAAAAAATATTCCAGTATATAATATCAAAATTAAAAACAACCGATAAATTTAAAAATATCCCTATTATAAATATTTTTAATTCCGATGATAAAGATAGAATTAAAAAATA
>JAGOBX010000559.1 GCA_017999075.1 Candidatus Babelota bacterium
CAGTATATAAACATTAAACAAAATAATAACAAATAAAATATAAATATTTTTCATTTATTCCCTCACTTTTTCCGGGATTTATTAAAAACATTTGCAATATGAATATCATGAGTCATATCAGAGTTGCGGAATTCAACTTTATATTTTGTAATTTTAGTTATGGTCCAACTGTCTACTTTATCGTTAACAGACAATAATTTTTCATTCACTATTATATAATTTTTTTTGTTTCCTTCAATAAATCCATTAATACTAATAGCAGGAGGATTTATAACAGGTTTAAATACTTCGTTAACAATTACTTTTGTGTCTTCATTCACTAATGCAAATTCGGAATCAATCACTTTTTCAGAAAAAAATAAAATTTTATTACTATTTTCTTTAATAGAAGTGTCTGTCCTTACAACGCTGCTTTTCAATTGGTTCCATACATGTGCATATCTATAATGATTTATGGTACATTTCAAACTTACCTGATTATCCTGTAATTTAACCTTTTTATCAGTTTTTAAAGGAATAATGTTAAGCTGTTCTATCGTTAAAAAATATTTAGAGTTTTCAATCCCTCTTAAATACGGCATTATATTACTATACGAACCATTCATTTCAATTTCAAATTTTTCTAATAAAATATTTTTGGATGTTTGTCCTGGAATTATTTTAAATTTTATCAGTTCAAGATTTTGAAAACCGGATCCTGTTATAATATTAAATATATCAGAAGGATTTATAACCGATTTTAAACGGTTTGAATATGCATTGGCCTGCAATTGTAAATTGCTGATATCTTTAGAAATATATTCCGCTATTTCTTTTTTTTCACTAATAATATGTTTATTGATTTCAATATTTTCAATATTTTTTCCAGAAGAGTTCAATTCTGCAGTAAGTTTCGTATTTTCTGTCTGAATGTCAATTATTTCCGCTCTATTCTTGATCCTTATTTCTTTTATAAAAAAATAAAATATTGTCCCTATAAAAATAAATATTAAAAACAATACCCAGAATATTTGTTCGCGATATGATTTTTCCAAAAATTTATTTAAATATTCTATCATTTTCTAACTTCCGCAGAAATAATAAAATTATATGCTGTTATATTATTTATACTTTTTTCCGTTATCTCAGTTAAACTGATATTAATAAAAAAATTGGTTTTTTCTATATTATTCATAAACTGCATAATACTTTTTTTAGTTTTTGAAAAAGCTTTAATAAATAATATATCCTGATTTAAACTTATTTCTTCGAAATATATTTCAAATATAGATTCTTTAGAGGTTCCCGAAAAGTTGCTTGATACAGCATCACTGCCTGATGCAGCAGCATTCAAAGCCGAAAGAGTTTTGGTGTAATTATTTGCAGATTTAATAAAATTCCTTGTTTCAAGTTCAGAATTAATAACATTTATTTTTACCTGTTCAAGCATTTTAATCTGTTCTTCAATCTCCGAATTTTTTTTGGCATATTGATCCCTTAATTTCTCGGCTCTTTTTATATCTCCTGATTTTATTTCCATTTTTTTCTTCAATTCCATATTTTTTTTTATCAGATTTTGTTTTTTGACCGAAAAATCCCTGTTGTATAAATGCATGAATATACCGCACGATATAATCAGCACAATAAGTATATTAAATGCCATCATTATGGATGACGAAGGATGAAGGCAATTAAGATAGGGAGGTATGCTGTTATGTTTATGAATTTTATCTTTGAAAAGTCCTGCTATTTCAATAATTTCATTTTTCACATCTTTGTTCAATCTATTTTTAATTTCTTCCGGAGCCTTTTCATGAGGATAAACCGGCAAAAAATCAGATAAATACTGAAATGTAACATTTAAAAAATTCTCAGATAATTTTGGTTCGATAAAAGTCATTAACGGCTTAAATCCTCCCAATACTATCCTGTCCAGTCTCCGGCTATGATCCTTTGATGAAAAAAAATCAAAAGTTCTGTTTATATTGTCTGAAAACCTGTTTATAAAATCTGTTATCACCTGATTTTTAGCCGACAAATTTTTATTTTCCAATGAAGAACTTGATAATAAATCCAGCATTTCCTCTGATTCTTCATTTGTAATATTCATTTTTTCAGATATTAAATTAATTAAATTATGTTTTCCTATAGGAATATTTCTGTTAAATATAATGCCGTTTTTAGTTAATATTGAAATGTATGTGTTAAAATTCCTGAAATTAATAATACTTACTATTTCTCCTTCATTGATATTGCTTAATGAAGAAAAATAAGAATAAATGCTATATTCTTTCGGAGCCAGTAAAGCAGGTTTAAATCCTGATTTATTCTTTATTATATTATAAATATGCTGAACGTTTTTTTTCTCTATTGCAGTTATAAAATATTCTGTCTGCTTTATACTTTTATCCACCTTGTTCCTGACAACAGAATATTTTATGTAATTTTCTTCGGTTACAATTCCTTCGTTTCTTATGGCCCATTGCAAAGTTTCAATCTGCTCTTTTTTATTTGAAACTGTTGGAACAATTATATTTTTAGATTTTAAAATATCGTCAGAAATAGAAATTAAAATATATTTATTGGTGCATATTTTTTTTTTTATATCTGATAATTTTTCAACAAGTAAATCAAGTTTATTTTCAAAAGACAGGTTTTGTTTAAAATCAATCGGGATATTATCATAATAATAAACTTCTAAAGAATCTTTTCGCAGTCCGCAAAATAATATTTTTACGCTGTCAATATC
>JAGOBX010000560.1 GCA_017999075.1 Candidatus Babelota bacterium
GATATAAGCAATAAAACAATAGGAATTATAGGATTGGGTAGAATAGGCAGATTACTGGTAAAATTTTTAGGACCGTTTAACTGTAAAATTCTTGTTAATGATATTAAGCCTGATAATGATTTTATAAAAAAAAATAATTTGTTTTTTTGCAATAAATATCAAATTTATAAAAAAGCAGATATTATTTCTCTTCATATACCGCTAACGCCTAAGACTTATAATATGATACAATTGAAACAATTGCAAATTATGAAAAATAATTGTGTTTTAATCAATACTTCCAGAGGCGGAATTATAAATGAAAAAGATTTATATGCTCATTTGAAATGTAATTCTGAATTTTATGCTGCTGTTGATGTTTTTCAAAATGAACCATATACAGGAAAATTATGTTATTTAAACAATATTATATTAACTCCGCATTTAGGTTCGTGTTCGGAACAAAGCAGATATCTTATGGAACTTGGAGCAGTACAGAATATTATAGATTTTTACAATGGTGCTAATCTAAAATTAAATTCGAATTTTATAATTCCGTAAATTGGCTTTACAAAATAATATGAAAAGCATAATGGTTTATTCTGGTTTATTTCTGGGAATATTTTTTGCAATACCCCTGTTATATTATAATAATATTAATTTTTCACATGATGAAAGATTTATAGTTGATTTGACTTTTTCTATACCTGCAAACAATTTTATTTTTCCTGTAAACTATTATGGTCCGGTTCATTCGTATTTGTTGTTGTTTGTATATTCAATATTATCTTTATTCGGATTTATTTTAAAAGGAAATGCGATAGAATATATTAAGTTTGTATATGTTAATAATCCTGAAATAATATTGCTGTTAGGAAAATTTTGTTCATACATATTGTTTTTGTCAAGTTTGTTTTTGTTTGGTTTAATAGCTAAAATTAAAGTTTGGTCTTCAAAAACCATTTTTTTTGGAATGATGATATTTGCATTATCGCCTGAATTATATAAGTCTTCCACAATAATTAAAGTGGAATTATTAACTTTTTTTTGTTCAGTAATAATGATATATTTATATGTAAAATACGCAGATTTTAATATAAAAAAATTTTCATTTTATTCGGGTATAATGACTGGAATAATTTTTTGTTCAAAATATAATTTGATAATTTTATCTGTTTTTCCTGCAACAGTAATTTTATTTAAAAATTTGAAAATATCAAAAAAACAAACGTTGCAACTTTTATTTTTTTATTTTTTTATAAGCGTTTTAACAATTTTAATTTTATTGCCAGGTCTTATTTTAAATTTTAAAGAATTTGTTTCAGACATATCAGTTATTTTCACTGCATTGAAATATGGTCATCTTAATTTTAAAGGATATTACGGTTTTATTGAAAATGTTAAAGGAACGTTTTCAGTTGTGAATAGCAATATTCCTCTGATTTTTTATTTTATACTATTATTTGTTCTGCGTTATCCGAAGAAATACTTTGAATTTTTAATAATATTATTTGTATTTTTATTTTTTATTTTTAAATGGAAATTTAAACTGAATCATTATTTTATTCCGATCTTACCCTTTTTTTATTTTATATTTTTTGATATAATTAATAATGTCAAATCTAAAAAAGTTTTATTTTTAATACTTATAATATTTTTTTTATATATCCCTTATTCCTATAAAGAAATAAAAAAATATCTTATTAATTACATCCAATATGATTATAGAAAATCAGCAAAAGATTATGTGGAATTAAATATAGAAGAAAATAAAACTATAGTTATTGAAGACAGATATTTTTATTCTCCATACATTTTACCGAGTATGATGCCTTTGGAATGGGATTATAAAAATATTGGAAAACGGAATTCATTAAAAAAAAAGTATTTTGATTTGCTTATAAAATATGGTATTTCAAAAAAATATAAACTGATAATTCTTAATGTTCCGCTTGAAGGAAGTAAAATGGAAACATTTGAGTTTCCTGATTTACAATATTTGAAGGATAACTGTGATTATGTGATAACCAATAGACTCTATTATTCAAGATTTGATAAATATTACATGAAAAAAAGTGAATTTGAAAAAAAAGCTGAAAAGTTTTATTATGAAATTCTGCCTGTGTTTGAATCAATAGATATTGAACGTATAAAAATTTATAAAATTAAATAGATTATGATATGGCTAATATACTTTTTTTTCAGGAATTAGAATTTGAATATCTTGGCGTTATGTATATATCCGCTGCATTAAAAAAAGCCGGGCATAATGTTTCTTTGATTTTTATAAACAGGACGAAAAATTTATTTGAAGAAGTAAAAAATATTAAACCTGACTTTATAGCAGTTTCATTGATGACAGGTCTTCATAAAAATATGTTCGGGTTACTTAAAGAATGTAAAAAAAACTTTCCTGAAATATACAATATTACCGGAGGTCCGCACCCAACTTTTTTTCCTGAAATAATTAATTATGATTTTGTTGATTCTGTGTGTCTTGGAGAAGGTGAAAAAGCTGTTGTAGAATTAATTGATTCAGTGATTGAAAAAAAGTATGAACCAGTTAATAATGTAAACTATAAAATTACAGGAAAGATTATTAATTGTGAAAAATATAATGAATATATATCCGATTTGGATATTTTGCCTTTTGCGGACCGGGAAATTTATTATTCCCATAAGTTTATGCGTGACATACCTACAAGAGCTGTAATTGCAGCCAGAGGATGTCCATACAGATGCACAT
>JAGOBX010000057.1 GCA_017999075.1 Candidatus Babelota bacterium
AATTGTAACCGTCTAAATCCGATTCAGCATTTGCTGTCCATTGCAAATCTATTTTCCCGTTTCCAGCTGTTGCATTTAAATTACGCGGAGGAGAGGGAGGTATTATATCAATATTGCTTGGCGAAGCGCTAACTTCTCTTGAGTATATGCTTTCGCTATCGTAAACATCAACAGCAGTTACCACAAAATAATAAGTTACGCCGTTGGTGAGTCCTGAAACGGTATAATATGCAGTTGTACAATGCTGAACATTTACTTTAACATAATTCGAACCCGAAGTTGAACTCCTGTAAATATAATATCCTTTCAAATCCTGTTCTGAATTTGCACGCCATACTAAATTAATCTGACTATTTCCGCTAAATGCAGTTAAATTAACAGGGCTGTCAGGAACAATATTTGAACCGACTGTTATCGCCAATTGATTTGTAGGTAAACTTTCTTGTCCGGATAGATCAACACTTCTCACAACATAATAATATATCTGACCATTGGTTACAGTATTGTCAGAATATGAATTTCCAATAATATTAGAACCTATTTTGGTATATGAACCGTTTTGAGTCGTCGTTCTATAAACATTATATCCTTTTATATCAAATTCTGAAGATGTCATCCAATTTAAAACAGCTATTCCGGAACTACCGTTTCCAGTCAAATTTCCAGGAGATAGCGGTCTATCATCGCCTAATTGATTAAACTTATTTGAAACATACATTTTTCCTGAACCCTGATCGCTAACTGTAATTTCCCTATTCATGCTTGCGGTAGAAAATTTCTGTTCCCAATTAGTATTATCTGTTGTATATTTATATAAAAATTGTTCTCCTGCTGCTAAATTAACAGTTATTTGATAAATACCAGAACTTAAACTCTGCATTTGATTTGATGCAGGCGACCATGCTGGATTTAAAGTATTTCCTGCCAATTGCACAGTTGTGAATTGAGTTTGATTTCTCATATCAAGAGTAAATGTAACAGGTATAGTTGCCGCAAGTCTGCCTCCGGTAAAATTTGAAACAAACGCAGCATACATATTTTTCCCATTTATTCCTGTCGATTTCGCAGTCTTTTCAATTCTGATTGTGTATTTTGTTCCCTGAACAATGTTAGCATTAGTTAATCTTAAAATTTTCCCTGATAAAGACCATGTTCCACCAACATCAGGCGTTATTGAAGCAGCAGCTATAGTTGCAGCAGGATCCATATCCTGATCAAAACTAATTACAATTTCATTTCCAGTAATTGTTGAATAATGAGAAGGAGATACGCTGGCAACCATTGGTTCAAGAACTGCATCGATTACATTGTCAAGCCATATTCCCACTTCATATTTCGGTAATGTTATTGAAGCATTAGTTCCATTTACCTGAGAACCGTCAACAAGATTAGTAAAAGTTCCATTTCCCATATTGTAACTCGCAGTCTTTGTAGAATCAGTAGGATTTATAGCAATAAAAGCCCTACCTCGTTTAAATGCAAATATCCCATTCTGAGGATCAAGTAAATTAGTACCAGTTCCAAGTTCACTGCTTATTTTTCTACGGGCTGCCATCATCTTAGCAATTTTTTTATACATCCAATTTGTCATATCAAATTTATCACCAGCAGCATTATCAAATTGATAAGGATGATCAAACATAGCCGAGTATGCTCCTCTTCCGTCTTTACCTCCAGTGTTAAAACATTGCTCACTTCCGTAATATAATCCTCCGACTCCTTCAATTAAAGAAATTAGTCCCCACGCAGGAAGCATCCTATCCCAAGCTCCGCCATCACCAAGAAACCTTTGTTGATCATGATTATCCAAAAAATGAAGATTCATATTCGCTGCAGACCAGTTAGAACCCTGTCCCATATCATAACTACTGTTGTTCATTCCTGCTATCCAATTTTTTAAGCCCCATTGATCATTAAATAATTTCCATGGAACTCCGCCCATATACATAGCATAATCCATCATTCCGTTCATCAAACGATTTGCTTGACTTGATTTGTATCCTGTATAATATCCGACTGCTCCGTGATCTCCGCTGTACGCTTCGCCAAACATATAAAAATTTGATTTACCTACAGGACTTTCGCCAGCAGCTTTTCTCCATTTATCACAAAAATAACTCCATTCCGCCACATTAACATGTTTTATTGCATCTACTCTGAATCCGTCTATATCAAACGCTTTTATAAAATTAGCCCATTTATCTGCCACAAAATCCTTTACATACTGATTTTCAGTTTTTAAATCATCTAACCCGACTAATTCTTTATTCTCAATTTCCCATGTATTGTTCCAATCATTAATATTCCAAGCATCATGAAAATCATTTATTCCAATCGCATCGCCGAAAATCATACCATATTCTCTACCTGAATATTTCCATGATTTTGAACCAGTATTATCATTCAGCCAGTTTCCAAAATGATTAGCTACACAGTCAACTATTATATACATTCCTCTGCTATGAATCTCGTTAACCAGTCTCCTGAAATCCTCTACTGTCCCAAGTTTTGGATCTAATGCGCTGTATGAACATGGCGCATAACCATTTGGTTCTGTCCCAAAAAACGGATTTGAAATCCAGATCACATCAAACCCTAACGATTTTATATAATCAAGTTTGCTTATCAGCCCGATAAAATCTCCGCCTATTGTACGCCTTGACAAATCCTGAGGATATACGTCTGATGCCGCATTATAAGATGTTGAATAACTATGTATGTTATTATTCGACGGGTCGCCGTCATTGAACCTGTCAAGCATAATTTGATAAACAGATAATTTTCTCCAGTCATCAGGAGACGCAGTATAAGTATGCCCCGACCAATCCGAAGGTATAAGCTGGTCTGATAAATTCCATGTCAGAGATTGTATATTCACAATATCATTACCGTTTCCGGAATGATTTGAATTTAACGGATCATTAGTAAATGTTCCGTCTATTTCAAAGCCGTATTCGTATGTATAGCCAAAATCCAATGTCAAAGTTATTGTCCAATAACTGCCGTTAAATATCATATTTGTTTTTGCATCGTTATTCCAATTAGCATCGTATCTTGCAGTATAATTTCCATTTGAACCGCTGGTGATTTGAAAACTTCCTTTTATTTTTGCCGAAGAATTTACGGTTCCGTAATAATTCACTGTTACAATATTTCTGTTTGTTATAACAGGAGATTGCTGCAAATCAGTTACAGAATATTGACGAATTGAACTTATCGAAGAATTCGAAACGCTTGCATTATCAAAAGCTTTTAAATAATATTTTACCGTTGTCCCGTCCAGTTGCGCAGGTATCACTCCGCTGTATAAATTCTCGCTTGCAGAAGTCATATTAACTGTAGAAGTATTTATCCAGTTATCTGCAGAATAATATAAATTTACCGAATCTATCCCTGTTAACTCGTCTATAATGGTAGCTGTTACTGTAACTGAGTTTTCAGAACGCGGAAACATCGGAGAAAAATTTACATTATTTATTACAGGAGGATTATTATCTATAATTATTCCGCTCGGAACCGCGTTTAATTCTATTAAGTTATTATCTTCATTTCCGCCGTGAGGTCCTGGTTTCCCTGTAACTCCATCTTCAGCACGTACTACAAAATAATAAATAACTCCATTAGTCAAACCTGTAACCTGATATGAATTTGTCTGAACACTGAAATCAGGTGTCGCATCAACATACGATTTTGATTGATGAGCCGTAAAATCGGAAGTATAATAAATATTATATGTTACAGGCAGTGTCGAATCACTTCCGGAATTCCATGCAAGGTTAATTTTTCCTCCTTCATTAGCGTCAGATGCAGATATTATTCCTGAAAATACAGGAGCCAAAGTATCTTGATTTACATACTGTTCAACAGAAAACCTGTCGTTTCCTCCAGATGTATGATTTGGATTCAAAGGATCATTTGTCCAGTTTCCGTTTATCTCAAATCCATATTCATATGTTTTCCCATATTCTAAAGTTAATGTGGCTGTCCACATATTATTTAAATTTAACATTGATGTAGCAGTGCCTCCGTCCCATGAAGCATCATAGATGCCTGTATATGATCCATTAGAGCCGCCTGTTATTTTCCAGCTCCCCTTGATTTTAGCTGTAGCAGCACTTCCATAATAATTAAATGTTATTCTGTTCCCTGATATTACTGGAGAATTTCCTAATGAAAATATATCATTTCCTCCGGTGTTATGATTTGAGTTTAATTGATCATTTGCCCAATTTCCATTTATTTCAAATCCGTATTCATATTCCCTGTATGAGTCAAGTGTTAATGTTATTGTCCAAAAACTCCCGTTATAAATCATATCAGTAGTAACTCCGCCATTCCACGAAACATCGTATGAAGCATTATAAACTCCATTTGATCCGCTTAAAATTTTCCAGCTCCCTTTTATTTTAGCGGTTGTCGCGCTTCCATAATAGTTAAATGTAACAGTTTTGTCATTTATTACAGGAGATTGCTGGACATCGGTTACAGTATATATTTTTATATCGCTTTGCGAATTATTAACAGACGTTGATTTATCTGAAGCTATTATCATATATCTTACTGTTATTCCATTATTCTGTTTTAAAATATATCCGCTATAATTTCCTGATGAGATATATATCATCTGAGTTTCGGAATAAGTTGACCAATTATCAATTGAATATTTTAATATTACTGTATCAACTCCTGTTAAATCATCTGTAATATTTGCTGTTACCATAACGTTTTGACTCGAATTAGGCGAGGCTGGAGACATCAATATATTTGATATTACCGGAGGAATATTATCTGATACATTCCCTGAAGGAACTGCGCTCATTTGAATTACATTCGTATCCTGATTGCCTCCGTTTGGCCCTTGTTTCCCTGTAGTCCCATCTTCTGCTCTTACTAAAAAATAATATGTTATTCCATTAGTTAACCCAGAAACTTGATAATAGGTATTTTCAGTTGTAAAATCAGGGGTGTTATCAACATAACTTTTTGAAACCGATGATGAATAATCGTTAGTATAGTAAATATTATAAATTACCGGTAAAGTAGAATCTATAGCTGCCTGCCATGACAAATTAACTTTTCCGCCTGAAACAGCATCGCTACACGATTGTAATCCTGAAAAAATAGGAATAGCATTGTCCGGATTCAACTCCTGTCCTGAAGTAAACTGATCATTTCCTGTTCCTGAATGATTTGCATTCAAAGGATCATTTACCCATTGACCATCTTTCATAAAACCGTATTCAAATATTCTATTTGCGTCAAGTTTAATTGTTATTGACCAAATATTCCCTGATTTTACCATTTGAGTAGCTGCTCCGCCTGCCCAGTCAGCATCATAAGACGCCGTATAATTTCCATTTGACCCGCTTAAAATTTTCCAGTTCCCTTTTATTGAAACCTGACTTGCAGAAGCATCACTATAATTGAATGTTACAACATTTCCGTTTATTACGGGCGATTGAATTATAACAGGTCCATTCCAAACATCATTTATAACCATAACTCCGCCGCTTTGATCAACTATTGTCTGTTCCCTGTTATTGGATGGCGTTGGAAATGCAAATTCCCAATTTGTTGAATTAGTAACATATTTATATTGAAAAGAAGCATTCGGATCAAATATAAGGGTCTTTGTCCATATCCCATTCCCTGAGTTTGTCAACGCATTGGATGTCGAAGACCATGCCGGAGACAATAAATTTCCTGCTATCGTAACATTGTTAAAACTTCCGGCTCCGTTCATATTCAAATTAAATGTTACGGATATTTGTCCGCGGGGATTAACTGTTATTCCATTTGATTTGACGCTTTCTCCGTTATTCTGATTTATTGCTGAAATATAATAAATATATGTTTCCCCATTAGAAAGTCCTGTGTCAACATAAATTGTTCCTGTTATATATGTCATAGAATCAACTAATATATAAGGTTTATCTGACGATGCAGGATATGTTTTATAATATAATTTATAACCCTTTAAATCAGATTCAGTATTCTGGTTCCATTGAAAAGTAACCTGCTGATTACCTGCCTGAGCAGTAAAACCTGTGGGAGTAGCAGGAGGCGGAGTTTCAAATGGCTGACCATAAACGCTGTCAGACGATAAGCTTTGATTGCCTGCAGTGTCGACTGAAGTAACATAATAATAATATGTTACATCTGTACGCAAATCTCTGTCAGTATATACTGTTGTCTTATTTAATGAAACAAGCAAAGTAAATGAACCAGTGTCTTCTTTTCTATATACATTGTATCCATTCAAGTCTAATTGTTTTACTGAACTCCATGATAAAGACATTTGTTCAACTCCGGCAGTTCCATTCAAATTCTCAGGTTTATCAGGCGCAACCGTATCATTTATCTGAGGAACTGCTGATACTGCTGACGACGACGCACTTTCATTCGGAGTATCAGAGTTATCTACAGCAGTTAAATAAAAATAATGTCTAACATCATTTTCAAGATTGCCTATGCGATACAGCAATTCTTCTTTAGAAATCAATGAATCATTTAATTTGATAAATGGACCTGACTGTGAAGCCGAATAATACACGTTATATCCGGCAAGATCTGATTCATTATTGGAATTCCATACTAAATCCACATATTCATTTCCCGCGCCGATCCTTACATTCTGCGGAGATGATGGAGGAGTTACATCATTAACTGCCTGAGCAACTGTTATAGACTTATCCTGTCCCCAAGTGTTATCATCATTATGAAAAACAAAATTAACTTGTGTAACTGTCTGTACGGAATTATTGAATGGCCCAATCTGTACAGAATAAGTATCTCCTGTTTTTACTAAAACTGTCTCTATAGATTTTCCATCGCCCCAAGCAACAGAACCAGTTGGCCAATAAACAGAATTTGGTAGTGTCCAATTATTTACTCCCCAATGCAGTTTGCCTGGTTTATCGTTCCATATAGTTATGGCTTGATTTGAAGCAGGACTACCGGGTGTCCAATTTCCTATTTGTCCGCCGCTTCCGCCTCCTATCCAGCAATGTTGAATTATACTTTTGGAAATATTGCCTAGGCTATCTTCAACCTCAATATAGTAATCAATCAATTTTTCTTTTACAGTTGTAATAGTAGCCTCATAAATGTCAGCACGGTATATAGGATCCACTCCGCTTTTAGAAGAAGGAAAATTTCGTTTAGTCATACTCAACGATTGCCATGAACCCACTTCTCCAGGATTATCAGAATAAAGTTCATTGGAATTAGTTGCTAAATCATTTACTCCATTATTGTCTTCTCTAAATTTTAATTCGATTCGTTTAATTCCTGATATATCATAAATACAGCTCCATACAAGCATATCTGATGTTTCTTTCTGATTTGAATTCCATAAAATTTCTCCAGGATTATACGGCGACCGCTGAGGTAAATATATTGAGGGTCCAACATTATCAATACCCTGACTTATAACTACATCCGCTGCTTGAACAGCAAGGTTACATGCCCTTGTAGGATTGCCGTCCTAAATCGGAGTTCCGTCCCAATACCAATAACAACTGGTTTGACTGTTAGTAAAATATTTCCATGCTTCCTGAGTTTTTGGATGAGTAGAATTAATCGCTGTTGCTGTTAATACACGGTTTTTAGCTGCAGTTTCAACTGCCCAGCTGTTTCTGTCCGGACTATATCCAGTGGCATCAAAGCCGCCGTTCCATTTTAAAAACTCAGGGTCACCGTTATCTGCTCCTGCCCAGCTTCCAGGAGCTACATGAATTACATCGGTTTGATCAGGCGGATACATATCCAAATAATCCTGAACCGTAGTGAATTCAAATCTGCCTGAATTTGCCTGCAGCCAGTTAAGCATATTATCCCAGTTTGAATGATAATAGCTTTCTGAACCGCCGCCGTAATTTTCACCGTCATGATGAAGAAGAATTAATATAGGATGTCTTTCATCAGTATTATAACTTTCTATTTGACTAAACACTGATTCGTACTGCAATGCTCCGAAACCGCCGCGAGCATCTTCGTTTCCTTCATACCTGGCCGTAGGAACTGCTATTATCCTTTTTTCTATTCCTGTAGCAGGATCAACCCATTTTACCCAATGCGGCTGATAAGACCATTTTGCCGAAACTTTTGTTGGAGCCCAGATATTCTGAAGCTGAACCCAATCATTCGGATCTGGGTTTAATTGATCAGCTTTGTTCGGAGCATATAAATTTCCGCTTGCGCTCCACGGATAATTTTGACAGGTTCTTTGAAAATGAATGTTGTCTACCATTACCCATTGAATCCCTTCATCCACAAGCGCAGGTATCATCCACGGCGCAAATGCATTTTCAGGTGGAAACATTCCTTTTGAATATTGAGACCTGTTCCAATTTGATAAATAAATATCACGATGCTGCTGTATCTGTTTTCTTATACTTTCATTATCTATCAGCGCCATCAATGGATGATGAAATCCGAATGCAACCAAATCAACCCTCGGATTGCCGAGCGAAGTTTTCCAATCTTTTGATTCACGCCACCTGTTTTTCCAACCCCAAAATCCCCATCCTGCAGATTCGTAATTATTTAAATTTTCTATCAACGAACCGGAAAAACTCATCTGCGAACCAGCATGTTCCATTCCTCTCCACATAGCACTCTGAACTGAATCAAGAGGCCATGTAGTATAATTAGGTATGTATTTATCATGAACACCTTTCACGCTGAAGCCATATGACCAATTTTCAGCTTCAGTAATGTTATAATAAGGACTATAATTCGGCTGATGATAATGCCAGAGAAATGATATGTATATTTTCGGTTTGGCTGACGCTGCATCTTTAATTGATAATATTAAAATTATTATAAAACATATTGTTTTCAAATATTTTGAATACATAACATATTCCCCTTAAAGATTTTTTTCTCAGTCCAACAATTTAAAAATTTCTAAACAGCTGAACCGCAAAATTAAATTTATTTATTTATTTCTTCAATCATAATTTTTACAGCATCATTGATTTTAATACTTGGAAATTCAAGAATTCCTTCAATAACATTCTTTGACTCCCTAATTCCATATATTTTATAATAATATAAACACCGGTCATTATCTAAAACCATCAAATTTCCGTAAATTACATATTCTGCATTCAGATATAATCCTGCGCCAAGCGCTTCATATTCCGATGAAATATTTTCCTTTTCTATTGCTTTTAAACATTCAGAAAAAGTTTCTTTATAAATCGCCTTATTTTCAGGATGAACTAATACAACCTGTAATCTGATCTGAGATTCCAAAATAATTTTTAAAAGTCTAATCGAATCTTCAGTCTGACTTGTACTCGGAGGAGATATACCTATTACAGATGGAAATATCTTTATTCCTTCATTCTTAACGATAATATTATTCCTGACTTTTAATTCTTCTTTTATTATATCCTGATGTTTTAATGCTTCCATATAAGGTTTCATTTTTAAATTGTCAAGTGATATTTGTCTAATTATGTTATTCAAACTATAGTCATATAATAAATTTTCTTGTTTCTCCGGCTCCTTTTCGATTTTACCGAAAGAATAAGCCAAAGTTATATTATGAGAATTTCCCAATTTTGAATAAGGTACAAAAGCATAATCAAAACTGAATTCATTTATTTTTGCACCTGCTCCTATTGTTATCCCTGATCCGGCATCGTTCAATGAATCAAATCCGAATCTTAATCCATAGTTTTTAAACCATAAAAATTCAATTCCCATATTATAAGACATTTCACTCGAATTGGAATACCCGATATCTGCCGCAGGAATTAAACAAAAAACATCATTGAATTCAATATCAGCATTGCAACCTGCTTTTATTGTCAGCGGTAAATCTTCTTTTTCCGACAAATATTTTAATTTTGTCCCTATATTTTTTAATGATAATCCGAATTTTACAGGTATGTCCAATTCAGGTTTAAACTGAATTCCCAAATCGATAGCTGCTCCTGAAGCAGAATATTCCGCAATTTCTGATTTTAAATATTTTAACGATGCTCCTAAACCTATATTTTTTACAAGTTCTACGCCATAACTTAAACTTACAGACATGTCTTCTGCATCAAACCCTCCAGATGTCAACTCTTCAGGGTTATTCTGAGAGCCTGTAATAAACGTCCTGTCAAATATTCCGCCATCAAATATTGTTACGCTTAACCCTAATGCCGACTTATGTTTATCAAATTTTAAAACTGCTCCGAGATAATGAAATTTTAAATCCTGAAAATAATTGTTATGCATAAACATTATTTCATTTTTTTTCAAAAATCCCAAACCGCCGGGATTCCAGAACATACTGTTTATGTCTTCCGCTACTGAAGTGAATGCGCCTCCTATTCCTATTGCCCTGGAACCTACAGGCATTTTTAAAAATAATCCCGACGCTTCGCCTGTTCCTGCATAAACACCGTCATTAAAAAATAATAATATTGAAATTAAAAAAAAAATTATAAAAAAAACAAAACGCAATAAATAAAAAATATGGATTTTTTCATGTTTATTTTTTTTATTTGTTACCATTTAATAATCTCCCTTTTTCCAAGGATTTTTTGATGAATTTTTTATGAATTTATGAAAAGTTTTTTTATAATATAATTAATATAACTCTTAATCATCTTACTACCGCAACTTTTTTCACTACTGTCTGACCGGCACCTTTAATCATAATAAAATATATGCCGCTCGCAGCAGGTTTCCCTTTTTTATTTATCACTGGCCACTGCCATATTATTTTTCCTTGCTGCACTGTGCTTATCGAATGTTCGTAAACAAGTTCACCAAGCACTGTGTATATTTCAATTTTACAGTCGTTTGTCAATCCTTTGACAAGTATCCCGCTTGACGGATTTGCCGGACTGTAATCAGTTCCTGTCTGCCAGTTTCCGTCGTTTGGAACAAATGGATTCGGAAATACAACCACATTATCTAAATTTAAATCCATCGGCGCTGAAGTATCTACTAAACAATCACTGTCTTGAACTAATGCTAAAAATTGTCCGGGAGTTCCCCACTCAGATATAAGTCCGGAACCTGAAAATCCGCCGAATATTATGTTTCCCATTTCAATATCAATTTTTCCCCCGTCATTTTTTTTATTTATTAATTGAAATGTTATAGTATGCGCCTGATTTAATCCCGTATATGTATCAAATCCGGCATAATCATAAAAAAATATTCCATTAGCAGTATTATGAGACGGATAATTTTCATTTACGTTAATCACCGGCGATGATAATGTCCACAACGGCAAATCATTTGTATGAGAAATATATTTCATTACTGAAGTGTCCCAGCGAAGTAAGGTAGTTATCGACTGAACTCCGGTATCTCCAGCATCAAACTTAATTTTAATATCAAAATTATCACTAATCCCTATTGTATCAAAATTAATCTGAGAAGGTTCAGTAAATATTGAATATCCGAATATTATGGTGGAATTAAATATTATTAATAAAATTAATACCCACATTCTTTTATACATTTTTATGACTCCCTTATTTTATTGATTTAATCGTTTCCCAAAATCATTTTTGAACAAATTATAATCAGCATCGTCTATTATTCCATTATCATCTATATCTGCGTCATTTTCATAATTTAATCCTGATCATTGAAATAAATATCTGAAATTCCGCAAATAAGATAAATCAGTAGAATTTACTATCCCGTCGTTATTTATATCTCCTGATAAAATTTTAGAAAATAATGTCCATTCTATTCTGTCCGAAGAAACATATACGGTATCCCCTGAATCACTGTAAAATTTAAAGTTTGTAACTATGATTTTTTTTGTATTAACAATTGTTAAATTTATATCTTGATTCATTTTAAATCTAATAGAATTTATCAAACTGTATAATCCTGTTATTCCTTTATTGCTGTCATCTGTTGCCATTCTTGCGCCTGTAACCTTTACTTTACCGTAAGAACTGTCATCATATACAACAAACAAATATGTATCATTTTCAATATCAATAATATTAGTCAGAAAAGCGCCTGGCAAAATATGGTTCGAATCAAATTTAAATATTTCAGTGTCGTATTCTATCTCAAATTGAAATACCATAGTTTTACCTGTAAAATCGGCATTAATTGAAGTTGAACTAGTAGCAGAATCAGGATTATTTGTTTTATAAAATATACTGTCAGAATTTATTCCGCCTTCAAGTTCTGCTGTCCCGCAAAATCCCATATTTGCCGTAATTGATAATATTAAAAATATTAAAATAAATTTTATCATTCCTTCACCCCGTGTTTATCCGATATTTTCATTAATTATCGTGTTTTTTTTATTAACATTGCTCGATTCCCTTATTATCATATCTGTTTCAATCTTAATCTGTATCAACT
>JAGOBX010000561.1 GCA_017999075.1 Candidatus Babelota bacterium
ATAATTAATAAAGAAATATAAGTTAAACCTGGTTACAATATGAAAAAAATTATAACGATAATTATCAAAGAATTCAAACAAATATTCAGAGATAAAGGCATGCTTCCGTTGATATTTATTATGCCTGTAATACAACTTGTAATACTTTCCAATGCTGCAACATACGAAGTTAAAAATATTAAATTTTATGCAGTTGATTATGATAAATCCGGGGTTTCAAGGGATTTGATAACGCAGTTCACCAGAAGTTCATATTTTGAATTAGCGGGTCATTCAACTGATTTGAATGAAGCGGAAAATCAGCTTCACCTGAACAATATAGATTTAATTATAGTTATCCGAAATGATTTTGAAAAAAATTTAACTGTAAGCGGCATTGATAATGTTCAATTTATAATAAATGCCATAGACGGTTCTACAGCCGGAATAATAAATTCTTACGCATATTCTATATTATCTGATTTCAATGATAAATACAATGACAGATTAGTTCCATCTTCGAAAAACAGAAAATATGAAACACGGAATTCGGCTAAAATAAATTATACCAACTGGTATAATGAAACATTGAATTATAAAACATATATGGTTCCTGGGATACTTGTAATACTTGTTACTATTATAGCAATGTTTTTGTCTGCAATGAGCCTGGCAAAAGAAAAAGAAATTGGAACAATTGAACAATTGAACGTATCGCCTATTCTTAAACACGAAATGATAATAGGAAAACTTATTCCTGTAATGACAATAGGATTTATAGAATTAAGCATAGGGCTGATTATTTCTAAAATTGCATTTGGAATCCCGTTTAGAGGAAGTATTACAGATTTATACATTTTAACTTTTATATATTTGATAAGCATTCTTTCTTTAGGTATTTTAATTTCGATAATAGCCGAAACTCAGCAGCAGGCAATGTTTTTATCATGGTTTTTCATGGTAGTTTTTATTTTGCTTTCAGGGATATTCACTTCAATAGAGAGTATGCCGGTTTGGGCGCAACAAATTACAAAATTTATACCTTTGTCATATTATATTTCTTCAGTAAGAAACATACTGCTGAAAGGTTCGTCAATTTATGAATTACGATACAATTATTATGTTTTATTGATTTTTGCGGTAATATTTTCATTGGCTGCAATATTGAAATTTAAAAAAGTAAGCAATTGATACAAAAATATTGCGATATTTATCTGATTTTAGTTATATAATTTGCATTATATTATTATATCGCAATAGTTATTGATAAAATTCGAAGTATATTTTTCGAATAAGTTTATTATAACTTCAATTTTATCTGATAAAACGCTTGTAAAAAATAATATTGGGATTGAAACTATCAATCCGTATTCTGTTGTTATAAGGGCCTCAGATATTCCTGATGACATTAATTTAGGATTGCCTGAACCGAAAACTGTGATTGCGTCAAATGTTGAAATCATTCCTGTAACAGTTCCGAGTAATCCAAGAAGCGGGGCTATTGCCGCAAAAATATTCAGCGTTGACATATATTTCTCGATATGAGGCAGTTCAGCTAATATTTTTTCGCGCAGCATATTTTCGATTATTTCTTTTTTTTGAGATTTGCCGCAAATTGCAGCGGCAAAAATACCGGACATTATATTTTTATTAGAATTACAGTAACGTTCTGCTTCATCCCAATTTTTATTATTAAGTAATTCAGTTATTTTTTTGTTTGATTCATCAGTTTGATATATTATTTTTCTTAAGAAAAAATATTTATGTATTATTATAATACCGCCTAAAATACCGATTAACAGTATCGGAATCATTATGAACCCGCCGGACTTTATTGTTTCCCATATATTTTTTTTTATTTTATACTGTTCAATAAGTTTTCCTCCTGTCAAATCAGCAGGCAGGCAAATTGTTTTATCTGATTTTTTTTCTGCAATGTCAAAAATATTTTTTATATCAGAATTAATTTTCCAACCGTAATCGAACGGGATATCGTATAAATATTTTGATATTGCGGAATAACCTGCAAACCCTATTTGTTGATCAGCCAAAGTTTTGTAGAATAAGGCTATTTTTCCGAACCTTATTGCAGCAACTTTTTTTTTGTTTCCGGTTCTGTCAAATACGTTAGAACTGAACAATTTTATTTCTCCTGACTTTTCAATTTCTTTCAGGCATATATCGAAAAATGCCCGAAGATATTCATAATCAGGATACCTGTTGTTTTTTAATAGGGATTCTATTTTTTCTATAGAATTAAGATCTTCGGCAGTTATCAAAGAATTCTGAAGTTCTGAATATAGTGATTCCGCGCTTGATTTAACCTGTTTTTTGAATTTTAAAACTTCATAATTTTTTAATGTAGCATCTTTTTTCAGATCATTTAAAATTCTGTCTTTTTCAATATTTTCTGATGATAATTTAGAGAGTTCGTTTTTTAATTCAAGAATTTGACTCCTTAATTTATCAAGGCGGACAGTATAATTTTTTCTATCTGCGGCAAATTTGTCTATTAGCGCAGAATTTTTATTCTTGGATTTTAACAATTCAGATTCTGTTTTGGAAATCGCATCGTCTATATTATCGGGAAAAATTTTTGTTGTATTTAATAAACACCAACAAAATAAAATGATAAACAGAATTTTAAATTTCATAAGTTTAATCTAATATTTTAATTTTACAGTCATCGGTAAAATAGTAAAAACAGGAGTCCTGTTTTTCATAAGAAT
>JAGOBX010000562.1 GCA_017999075.1 Candidatus Babelota bacterium
TTTTGAATCAATGACATTATCTGAATTTTCTTCGGTGATTATTCTATCAGATATGCCTGCATCATTCATTTTTTTCAATTCTTCAGATGCTTTTTTTAAAGATTCCGCCTTTTTTTCTTTATAAAAAAAATAAACTGGAAAAGTTTCAATTTTATATTTATAAACAAAACCCTTTTTGCTGCCAGGATTTAATAATTCCCAGTTGTCTGAAATTATTTTTACAGGAGAAACCAAATATTCTGCATCCAAGTATTTAAGCAAACCCGAGTTGTAATTTTCAACATAAACAAGTTCAGGAGCTTTGTAAGACGATTTAACCGAATCATTGTTTACAGTTTCTATTATAAAAGTAGTAAACCTTTTTGAAATATAATTTGATACCCCATGTATGCTGTACAAATAATAATCCATTCCGCAGGTAACAGTAAAATAAGGGTTATAATATTCATTTTTTTCTTTATAAATTATTATTCTTTTATTTCTATCTGCAATGTAATCTAAAACTTCTCCGGAAAGCGTGATGTCTTCATAATCCATTAACTTATATGAATTTTTACGCATAAAAAAAACTGTAAATAATTCTAATACGGCAAGCATTATCAATAAAAAAATAAAACGGGTTTTATTTTTCTTTATTATAATAAATAATAATATTATTGCAGCGGTAAGAATTAAAAACCACGGCATTCCTACTGATTCAAGAATATCTTCTGTTCTGAAACCAAGCCGTTCATTAATTTTATAAAGATTATTTTTTAAAAATTCAACAGAAAAAAAACGTTCTATGATTTTAGTGTAAAAGAAATCAATCTTATTAAAAAAAAACGATATTATTAAACCATAAAAAAATACAGCCGCTGATATTACTGAAATAATTTTTATATTTTTTTTTAATAATTCACGCGATGTTTCAAAAACAGATTTATAATTTGTTAAAATATAAACATTTATAATGGCAAATCCGAAAGACAAACAATATAGAGCTCTGTGAGGCCTTCTCAAAAACTTAAAGCCAGGAATGTTTGTCACCAAATAAAATACGGGCATAAAATATCCCATAGAATACAATATCAAAAATGAAATAATTATAATCCAGAATTTGGTAATTTTATCTTCCCACAATTTGCTGAATTTCGAAGATATAATAAGCAAAAACGGCAAAACGCTTCCAATTGCAATCCCTGGTATCAAAAATAATTTAAAAATATATATCGGATTATAACTTTGTTCTCCGTTCCACCAAAACGGATGATCTCCACGCATAGATGTTTTTGAATAAAACGCCATAGGAATGAATTGAATGCTCCCGAGACAAAATCCTATTATAACAGCTATTATATATCTGATTATTAAAAATCTGGAAAAACCAGTTTTATTTTTTTTTATCTTTATTGTTAAAAAATCTTCATATAATATTCTCGCAAAAATTATCAAGTTCATATAAACAGTTGCATAAAAAAAGCCGCCTAACAAATCAAGACCCAAACATATTGAAAATAAAATTAAATATATATTTTTTTGGTTCAATATCCAATTTTCAATAAAAAAATAACACGCAAACATTAGAGGAACGCTTATAAGAAACATCATATATCCGGCTCCTATCAATCCTTGTAAATAAGAGGAACCCATAACAATCAATGTTCCAAAAAATGAAACTTCAGCAGTTGATTTTAAACTTATAAATCCAAAAAAACATACTATGCCGATTAGTATAAAATGCAGCAATACATCAATAAACAATTGATTTTTATAATCTATGTTTAAAAGGTAATACAAATAATGAGTAGGATAATAATATCCCCAGAAAGGCGCGTCAGCCAAATAAGGCGTTCCTCCGAATCTATAAGGATCCCATGACGGAGGTATTTTTTGAGCATAACTATCATTATTAAATTTTATAGTTGAAGGAACATTGCTTTCCCCTCCAATATATTTATCGCTAAAATAATATGGAGCCAACAAAATACAAGGAATCATTATAATGAAAAATAAATAAAGGAATTTTGACGAATTGCATACGGTACAATTTATTTCCGAATTCATTTTATAATTTTTCCTATGCATATTTGAATTTTATTATAATTATTCATTCAACCTTTTTATTTACTATACGTTAAATTTAATAAATGGATTCCTGCAAGTCTTTTAAGATTATTTTCAAGATGTTGTAAATATAAAATAGTTTTTTGAAATAATATAAGAACTATAAAAAAAATCAATATGTTTTAAAATAAAATATTGACTTATTTTCTCTTTTCAGTAATAATTTAGTTTTATGTTATTTTATTAATGCCAAATAAAATATAAAATTAGGAGACATTAGCAGTCATAATAATATCGGAGTTGTTAAAAAAATGGAAAATAAAAATATTGAATTGTCAGTAATAGTTTTATGTTACAGAACTGAAGAACAAATCATTCCTTTTGTCGATAAATTAAAAAACATATTAGTTAAACTGACAGATTCATGGCAGCTTGTTTTGGTTGGAAATTATATAGAAAATTCAAATGACAAGACAAAAGATATTGTTTTAAAACTTGCTTCAAATGATAACAGAATTAAAGCTGTAGCCGAACCCAAAAAAGGTATGATGGGTTGGGATATGCGCAAAGGAATGGAAGCTGCCGAAGGAAAATATTTATGCGTTATAGATGGCGATGGTCAGTTTCCTATTGAAAGCATAGAATTATGTTTTAGACTTAT
>JAGOBX010000058.1 GCA_017999075.1 Candidatus Babelota bacterium
GTTATATACTATTTCAATCTTATCGTTAGACATTACTCTTTCAACAATAACTTTCATTGCTCTGAATTTATCTCTGCGGTGTATCAAAAAAATTTTTGAAACAAATTTAGTTAAAAACAACGATTCTTCAAGAGCAGTATCTCCTCCGCCAATAACAGCAACAATTTTATTTTTAAAAAAAGCTCCATCGCATGTGGCGCAGTAAGAAACTCCTTTTCCTGTAAATTCAGATTCTCCCTGAATATTAAGAATTCTCGGAGAAGCTCCTGAACATAATATTAATGTTTTTGCAACATATTCCGTGTTTTTTGTGATAATTTTATGCGGTTGATTATAATTTCCTGCAATAATATTCAATATTTCATCTGTTACTATTTCAGTTCCGAATTTTTTAGAATGTTCCAATAATTTTTGAATAAATTCATAACCGGAAACGGGTTCTGCAAAACCCGGATAATTTTCAATAAATTCAGTTATTATAATTTGTCCGCCAGGATATTTATTTTCGATTATCAAAGTTTTCAACTTAGCTCTCGAAGCATATAAGCCGGCTGTCAACCCTGCGGGGCCTGCGCCAACTATTATAACATCATATTCATTAAGGGTATTACTCATTACGGCGTCGTTGTTAGAACTTTTTGAACTTTCTGAAATGTTTGAACAACTTTTTCTTTTACAAACGGTTTTTCAATAAAATCAAAAGCTCCGGCTTTTATACATTCAAACAAAGTTTGCTTGCTTCCCATTGCAGTAACCATAATTACTTTAGTTGTGGGTTTTATCTGAAGGATTTCTTTCAAGGCTGTTATTCCGTCTTTTTCAGGCATTATTATATCTAAAGTCACTACTGCCGGATCAAACTGCTTAAACAATTCGACTGCTTGAACTCCATTCTCAGCTTCGCCGACAATTTCACAGCCAATTTCTTCCAATACATCAATCAGCTCAAATCTTATTATAGGAGAATCATCAGCTATAAGAACTTTTAACTTATCCAAAATTGACCTCCGAGCAACATTTACTTTTTTTTTTAACTAACATATATTACAAAAAAAAAATAGTAAGTCAATAAAAAAATAATAAATATTATTTATCTATTTATCAATACCTTCTCTTGCCGGAATTCCCTGATGATAATAATGTTTAATTTCTTTCATTTCAGTAACAAGATCAGCACATTCTATTAAAGAATGCGGCGCATTTCTTCCTGTCAAAATTAATTCCACATTTTTTTGTTTTTTCTTAATCAATTCAATTATTTTATCAACTTCTACAAAACCTGTTCCTGCTGCAGTAATAATTTCATCAAGAACTATTACATCATAATATCCGGATTCTATTTCATTTTTTACTTCTTTGAATCCATTTTCAAATTTTTCCATATCAATTTTTTCAATTGTTCCGAAAATGAATTTGCCGCTTCCATATTGTTTTATTTTTAAATCAGGAAAAAAATCCTGGGCTTTAATTTCGCTTGTAAAATCAGCTTTCATAAACTGCGCAAAAAAAACTTTTTTTCCGCTGCATAAAGCACGCAAAGACAATCCCAGTGCTGCAGTAGTTTTTCCTTTCCCATTTCCTGTATAAATATGGGTATATCCTCTGTTCATAATTCATTTTTCCGATTTATTATTTTATTTCAGATTCCGCGCTTATTATAATTTCATACCGGATACGCCTTATTTTCCACTGCAAGAGAATCATCATATTTATATTTAGCAGCTCGGCGGTTTTTAAAAAATTCTTCTGCAAGCGGAGGAAACATGCAGTATGTCAAAACGTCAGTATCAGTTTCCATATATTCCTTAATTTTTTCTTTCATATCGGATATTTCATTTTTTATATTATCTGCAGGTCTGCAGGTTATGGGTTTTTCTCCTTTCAAAACTTTTTCCTGAATTTCATCATCTATTTGCCCAGGAGGCATTCCATACTCTCCTTTAAAATATGCTTTTGTTTCATTTGTAATCATTTTATAACGTTCACCGGCAATTACATTCAATACAGCTTGAGTTCCAACTATTTGACTCGACGGAGTTACAAGAGGCGGATACCCGAAATCTTTTCTTACATTTGGAATTTCAAGCAAAACTTCATTTAACTTATTCTCAGCGCCAGCCTGTTTCAATTGAGATAATAAATTCGATAACATTCCGCCTGGAACCTGATAATACAAAGCATTAACATCTACACTCATGATTTTAGGATCCAGCAAACCATTTTTTAAATATTTATCACGTATATTTCTAAAATATTCACTTGCTTTATTTAAAAGTTTGGTGTCTAATCCAGTATCATACTGAGTATCTTTCAAACATGATGCTATAGTTTCCGTAGGAGGCTGAGAAGTTCCCATAGCAAAAGGAGATAACGCAGTATCTACAACATCAACACCGGCTTCAACAGCTTTCAAATAAGTCATTGAACCAAAACCAGTAGTGTAATGAGTATGCAACTGAATAGGTATTTTAATATTCTTTTTCAATTCTGAAACAAGTTCATATGCATCAAATGGTTTTAACAATCCAGCCATATCTTTTATACATAAGGAATCGGCGCCCATGTCTTCAATCTGTTTTGCAAGCTTTATAAAAGCTTCTTTAGTATGGACGGGACTTATTGTATAACTTATGGTAACCTGCGCGTGAGCTTTTTCCTTTTTTACCGATTCCAATGATTTCCGTATATTCCTCATATCATTCAAAGCGTCAAACATTCTTACAACATCTATTCCATACGCCACCATTTTTTTTACAAATTCTTCAACCACGTCATCAGCATAATGCCTGTATCCAACCAAATTCTGCCCGCGAAGAAGCATTTGCAGTTTTGTTTTTTTAAATTTTGATTTGAATTTAGACAATCTGACCCAAGGATCTTCATTCAAAAATCTTAAACAACTGTCAAATGTGGCGCCTCCCCAGCATTCAACAGAATGATAACCTATATTATCCATTATTTCAGCTATCTCAAGCATTTCATCTGTTGTCATTCTTGTTGCTATCAACGATTGATGAGCATCGCGTAAAACAGTTTCTGTAATTTTTAATTTCATGATTTCTCCTTGTTTTAATTAAGATTCAATCTCAAAAAGCAATTCGTCTTTATCAACTTTTTGTCCGACTGAAACATAAATTTTCTTTAATTTTCCGTTTCCAGGAGATACGATTTCATTTTCCATTTTCATTGCTTCCATAACAAGAACAGGAGTATTCATACTAATTTTATCTCCTTCTTTCTTCAAAATTTTCACGATGTTGCCAGGAAGAGAAGAAAATATTTTATTCGGATCGTCATTTTTATTTCCCTCAGTTTTAGAAGCTTCAGCCTTATTAATCAGATTTTCAAGTTTAAAACTCGGTTTATTTATAGGTTTTTTCTTAGGTTCATCAATTTGTTCTACTTCTACAAGGAATTGTTTATCATTTATTTTAACATTAAATTTTTTATACATATATATTTACCTCCAGTAACTATTAAAAATTTCATTTCTGTTTACCGAGTTTTTTTTAGCAAGCTTATTCCATTTGTAAATATGAAATTTCTTCAGGCTTCTTATTTTGAATCTTGCGCCTTCCATCATTTGGGCAATACATGTCGTAATCGCACAAATTTCTTCATCTGATGCTTCAAAACAAGGTTCAATAAAACTATTTTTGTTATTTGCCATATATTTTTTTGCCGTCCTTAATTTTATAACGGTATATTTCCGTGTTTTTTCGGAAACCGCTGTTCTCTTTTTGTTCTTGCTATCTTAAGCGCATAAATAATTTTATTTCTCGTATCTTTAGGATCAATTACATCATCAACATAACCGCGTTCTGCAGCAACGTATGGATTAGCGAATTTATCAGTGTATTCAGTTATTTTTTCTTTTCTTGTTTCAACAGGATTTTCAGATTTCATAATTTCCTTTTTAAAAATTATATTTGCCGCTGCATCCGGCCCCATAACAGCTATTTCAGCAGAAGGCCATGCAAAAACAAAATCTGCGCCAAGATGTTTGCTGCTCATAGCAATATATGCGCCTCCGTAAGCTTTCCTTAAAATTATATTTATTTTGGGTACAGACGCTTCTGCATAAGCATAAAGCAATTTTGCTCCATGCCTGATAATCCCGTTATGTTCCTGATACACTCCAGGTAAATATCCCGGAACATCTGTAAAAGTTATAAGCGGTATATTAAATGCATCGCAAAACCTTATGAATCTTGAAGCTTTATCCGCAGAATTATAATCAAGAACTCCTGCATTAATCTTTGGCTGATTAGCAATAATACCTATACTTCTCCCTCCAATTCTTCCAAAACCCACAACTACATTAGAAGCAAAATGAGGCTGTACTTCAAGAAAATCATCTCCATCTACTATTTTAAGTATTATATCTTTTATATCATAAGATTTGCTTGATTCTACCGGCAAAAGTGAAAATAAATCCGGTATAACTTTAGTCATAGTATCTTCGTTTTTAACGTATGGAGGATCATCCATATTATTCGATGGAATATATTCAAGAATAAGTTTAATCAAATCAAGGCAATCTTTTTCGTCTTCAGCAATGAAATGAGCTACACCGCTTTTAGTATTGTGCGTAACTGCTCCTCCTAACCCCTCAACTGTAACATTTTCTCCTGTTACAGCTTTAATAACTTGAGGTCCAGTAACAAACATCTGGCTTGTTTTATGAGTCATAAAAATAAAATCCATTATTGCTGGAGAATAAACTGCTCCTCCTGCACATGGACCCATCACAGCAAGAAGTTGAGGTATTACTCCTGACGCCTGAGTATTCCTGTAAAATATTTCGCCGTATCCGGCAAGAGCATCTACTCCCTCCTGAATACGGGCCCCGCCCGAATCATTTATTCCAATTACAGGACATCCGTATTTCACTGCAAGATCAAGTATTTTACATATTTTTTTTGCGTGCATTTCACCAAGAGAACCGCCTATTACGGTAAAATCCTGAGAATATAAAAAAACTCGCTTTCCGTTTATCAATCCATATCCTGTTATTACGCCATCTGCAGGAGCTTCAGTGTTATGCATATCAAAATCTGAACACCGGTGTTTTACAAACTGATCTATTTCATTAAAAGTGTTTTCATCCAGCAGATAGTCTATTCTTTCACGAGCAGTCATTTTCCCGTATTTTTTTTGTTTTTCAA
This sequence comes from Candidatus Babelota bacterium, assembly GCA_017999075.1. GTDB lineage: Bacteria > JAGOBX01 > JAGOBX01 > JAGOBX01 > JAGOBX01 > JAGOBX01. The sequence goes on from JAGOBX010000058.1 coordinate 5,169, forward strand.
TTTTATCAGCGCCGCCCATAGAATTAATTTTCCCTTTTCTTTCATACAACTCTTCTATTTTTTTTTCACCCATAATTTATGCGCCTCCAATTTCTACTAAGTAAAACATAATCTTGCAATTATGTGAAATATTTCGGTTTAATTTATATTTTTTTTAAATCAACCCGAGTTTGATGATTCAAAAATTTTATGTTTTTTATTATACCTGATAAAATTAAATTATTCAACATTAAACTGTAAATCTTTCATGATTGTTTTTTTATAACAATTCAATATGTTTAAATTTTCCAAAAAAAATATTCTATAATTAAATGAAATTATAAAAATAATATAAATAAAACAAAAAAATATTTGACTAAATGATAGTTGTTTATAAAATAAAATATTTATAAAATAAAATCTATAAAATTATTTACATTTTTTTAATAATTTTTTTTTGATTTTATAAGAAAATACTAAAGTAAATATATTGTTAAAGAGGATTTTTCAATGGGTTTTTTTTCTAAATCAGCTTATTTGTGCAAATTGATTAAAACCAAGATAACAAAAAAATATTTCCCGATAAACGTTACTATTTGTATTACAGGCAAATGTAATTACAGATGCTTGTATTGTTATGGTGAATTTTCACGCAAAACACGAGAATCAGAAATGACTACGTCTCAAATATTAAATCTTATAGATCAATTATATGAAAAGGGAACAAGATACATTTCAGTTTCCGGAGGAGAACCTTTAATTCATAAAGATGTAGGAAAAATTATCGACCATATTAAAGCAAAAAATTGCGAATGTACAATATCCACCAACTGTTCTCTATTACCGAAAAAAATTAATGAGATAAAAAATGTGGATTTGATTGCCGCAAGTTTAGACGGCATAGAAAATGAAAATGATTTAAACCGAGGAACCGGTGCTTTCCAAAAAACAATGAAAGGAATAGAATCTGCTTTAAAATACAAAATACCTATTGTTATAAATACGGTTTTAACAAAAAATAATGTAAATTCAATTGAATATTTATCTTCGTTAGGCAAAGAACTCGGCATAAAAATAAAATTCAGTTTCATGGTTTATTCAGACTTGCAGAGAAAAAAAAATATTTATGACAAATTGGAACTGAGCAGCGAAGAAATCAAAAATGCCCTGATAAAAATTTTAGCATTAAAAAAAAATGGAGCGCCTATACTTTATTCTGATAAAGCTTATAAGTTATCTTTAATTTGGCCTGATCATTCAAAGTTATATTACTGGGATGAAACTCCTGATTTCCAATATGCCAAATGTTATTCTGCAAAAATGTTTTATCAAATTGACAGCGATAGTTCAGTCTATCCTTGCAGTATGTTTTTTGACTCATTTAAGGCAAAAAAAATTTTAGAGGTGGGTCTGGAAGAAGCATTTGCGAATGCCCGGCAAAAAAATTTATGTACAGCTTGTTCTAAACCAAGCTACATTGAACACAATTTAATTTACGGTTTTGATTATTCTACCATATTTTCAAATATTGTTGATTACTTTAAATATAATAAGTGAAATGAAATTAATATTCAAAAAAGTGCACGGCTTTTTCAAAGGAATAAAGCATTTTTTATTTCTGTAATTCTACCCTTTTAAATCGTAGATGTAATTTTTAACATAATTTATAAAAGCGCTTGATTTAAAATTAATTATCTGGTTGCGGTCAACATAAGAAAAATTATAACATGCTGCACAATTATTTCTGCTTATTTTTTCCCAGCCTTTTTTAAACCCTGATTTACGTACATTTATATTCTCATACTTATTCCAGAAATTACAGCAAGGATACATTCTTCCATCCCCATCAATAAAACATACATATTCTCCATGATAACATCTATAGTATTTATAATTTTCCGGGATCTCATTTTCCAAAATAAAAAATTTTTTAAGAGGGAAAGGCCAATTTTTAGCAGTGTTATAAGCTTCTTTTGTAAATTGAACAGGATATTTTTTATCTTTATAATATAGTATTCTATCGATTATACTGTTGTAATGATTTCTGTCATAATTAAGACAATCATAATTATTGGTTAAAGTAATTGGCTGAAAATCAAATGCTGTGCCAAAATTTAATAAACATTTATTTTTTTTAGAAAACTCAGCTAAAAAATTTATGTCTTCAATTTCTGTATCCGTTGTTATAACTGAATTTATTCTTGTGGTCAATTTCAATTCACGGCAAGTTTTTATTCCATCAATTATTTTATAAAAAGAACCGGCTCCTCTGTTTTTATCATTTGTTTTTTCCCTGCCGTCAAGACTTATGCAAATACTGTCTAAACATTTGATAGCATCAATATTTTTGCTTATAAGTGTTCCATTAGTTATTAAATCAAGATTAAACTTTAATTTCGAGGCATACAACAATATTTCTCTAATATCATTTCTAATTAATGGTTCACCTCCTTGTATCTGTAATAACACAGTTCCGAGTTTCTTCAGTTCATCTAAAATGTCAATAATTTCCCGAGTGGTAAATTCTTCGAAATTATTTCTTTTTGAATATTCCCCGTAACAATAAGTACAATTAAAATTGCATCTGTTTGTAACACTTAAAAATACATTAAACGGAAATTTTTTGTTTATCAACCTGTAAAAAAAAAGTTTACATATGCCTTTAAATAAAATATTAAAATTTGCCATTATAAAAAAAATTTAAAATTCCAAAAACTAAAATATAAAAAATAATTGAAATTCATATATTTATTGATATTCATTATTTTATAATATAAAATATATCATTATAAAAAAAATCAAATAAAAATATATGAACCGTATAAAAAAAATTATTCTTATAAATCCTCCGAATATATATAAAAACGGACTAAGTTTAACTTTAAAGAGAGTAAATATTCCCTTAGGGCTTGCCTATATTTCTTCAGTATTAAAAAATGATTATGAATTATCTGTAATAGATGCACTTGCAAATGATTTTAATAATAAAGAATACTATTGTGAAAATTACACTTATGTAGGAACCAATATTGATGTTTTAAAAAAACAAATAGCAGATTATGCGCCTGATGCAGCTGCTATAACCTGCAATTTAACCACACAGCATGATATGCTTATTAAAACAGCTGAAATTATCAAACAAATAAATAAAAATATAATAGTTATTGCAGGCGGCCAGCACCCCACTTTACTTTATGATAAAATATTGAAAAATACGAATTTTATAGATTATATAATTCTGAGTGAAGGCGAAAATACAATAAAAAAACTTTTTCATAATCTAAATAATTCTATAGACGTAACCAATCTAAACGGAATAGCTTATAAAAAAAATGATGGGATCATTTTCAACTCAACTCCTGATATTATTCAAAATCTTGATGAAATTCAATTTCCTTCATGGAATTTATTCCCAATTGAAAAATATATTCAGTTAGGAGCTCCGCAGAATTCATTTTCAAAATCAAAACGATGCATGCCTGTAATAACTTCACGTGGTTGTCCGTTTAAATGTATTTTTTGTTCAACACATAAACATTGGAGAGGAACATACAGAAAGCGTTCTATTGATAATGTTATAAAAGAAATTTTATATTTGAAAAATGATTTTGATATTGAAGAAGTACAATTTCTTGATGACAATTTAACAATTGACCTAAATTTTGCAAAGCAATTATTCAAAGAACTAAAAAAACTAAATATATATTGGTGCGCGCCAAACGGTATTTCTCCCAACTCAGTTGATTCTGAAGCTTTGTCCCTTATGAAAGATTCAGGGTGTTACGAAATAGCATTTGCAATCGAAAGCGGCAGTCAATATGTTCTAAATAATATAATTAAAAAAAATGTCGATTTAAAAAATGCTTCGAATATTCTCGCTGAAGCAAAAAAATGCGGATTATATACCCATATATATTTAATAACAGGTTTTCCTGAAGAAACTTCCGGACAAATAAATGAAACATTATGTTATCCTATAAAAAACCTTAAAAATATTGATAACCCGCATATAAGTGTTGCAACACCTTTTCCTGGAACAGAACTTTATAATTTATGTTTAAAACAAAAAATTATTGACGAAAACAATTCCGATTATAAAACTTTAGAATTATATAATAGTTGTATTTCAACAACAGAATTTAACTCAGCTGATTTATTGAAAAAAATAAATTTTCTTTTACTAAAATTTCATATTTTCAAATGCATTTTTGAACCAAAATGTATTTACAAAAATTATATAAAAAAAATTTTTTATGATAAAAAAAAATTTTTCTATGTTCTTATTGAATTTATTAAAGGTGTTTTTAAATGAGTTTATATGCTAAATCGAAATATCTTGCAAAACTGATAAAAATAAAATTTACAAAAAAATATTTTCCTATAAATGTAACAATTTGTATAACTGGAAAATGTAATCTGAAATGTATTTATTGTTATGGAGATTTTTATTCTAAAACACGAGAATTAGAAATGTCTACAGAACAAATACTTCATATAATTGACGGACTTCATAAAATGGGAACTCAATATATATCAGTTTCCGGCGGAGAACCATTATTGCAAAAAGATATCGGTTTAATTATTGATCATATAAAATCAAAGGGGTGTGAATGCACTATTGCAACAAACGGTTTTCTTCTACCAAATAAAATCAACGAAATAAAAAATGTTGATTTACTTGCAATAAGTTTAGACGGAAACGAACTGGAAAATGATTTGAATAGAGGAAAAGGATGTTTTAAAAAAACAATGAAAGGAATAGAAACAGCATTAATTCATAAAATTCCAGTGGTTATTAATTCTGTATTGACAAAGAATAATATAAATTCTATAGATTATCTGTGTCAAATAGGAAAATTGTTTAAAATAAAAATAAAATTCGGATTATTGGTTTATTCTGATGATAAAAGGAAAAAAAACATATATGATGATATAGCGCTTAACGATATTGAAATCAAAAATGCAATAAAAAAAATTATTGAATTAAAAAAAAATGGGGCGCCTATATTATACTCATTAAAAGCTTATGATTTATCTTTTCAATGGAAAGATCATTCAAAAATATATTACTGGAATGAAATTCCTGATTTTTCTTATGCGAAATGTTATGCAGGAAAAATGTTTTTTCATATTGACAGTGATAGTTCAGTTTATCCTTGCTGTGTTTTTTTCGATTCTTTTAAAGCAAAAAAAATTGTGGAAGTCGGATTGGAAAATGCGCTAAAGCATGCCGAAACACAAAATTTATGCAAAGCATGCGCTAAACCAGGATATATTGAGCATAATTTAATTTATGGGCTGGATCCTTATACAGTTTATTCAAACATTTTGGAAATATTCAAATAAATATTAACTTCTATTTTTGAATTTTGTTTTCAAATCAAAAATATAATTGTTAAAATAATTTTTCAAAGTAGAAAAATTGAAATTCATCAACTGATTTCTGTCAATGTAAGAATGAATATAGCATGCCGCACATTCTAATCGATCCAATTTTTTCCATGCATTTTCAAAATTCATATCGTGAATGTTAATTGGTTTATAATCATTCCAGAAATTGCAGCACGGATACAAACGGCCATCACCGTCAATAAAACACACATAATCAGCATGATAGCATTTTATATGATTGTAATTCGATGGAATTTCTTTTTTTAACGCAGTCTGTTTCTCCAGAGAAAACGGCCAGTTTTTGGGAAGTTCATATGCTTTAATAGTAAACTGAACAGGATATTTTTTTTTTTTGTAATCAATTATTAAATCAAGTAATTTATTATATTTTGAACGATCATAATTAAAAATGCTGTATTTTTTATCTGTTGTTAAAGGATTAAAATGAAATGACGGGCAAAAATTTAATAAACATCTGTTTTCTTTGGAAAATTCCATTAAAAATTTTATATCATCTTCTTCTGTCTCATTTGTAATTACAGAATTAATGCGGGTTGATATTCCTGATTTTCTACAAATATTTATTCCTTCGACAATCTTATCAAAAGTTCCTTCTCCACGATTTTTATCATTAATACTTCTTCTTCCATCGAGACTTATGCAAATGCTGTCGAGTAATTTCACAGCATCAATTTTTTCTTTTATCAATAAACCATTGGTAATTAAATCAACATTAAAATTAAGTTTTCTTGCAGTTTCAATTAGTTCGGAAATATCATTCCTTACCAAAGGTTCTCCTCCCTGAATCTGCAGAAATACAGTTCCCATTTTTTTTAAAGTATATAAAGTATCTATTATTTCTTCGGTTGTAAATTCTCTGAAATTTTTACGATTATAATATTCTCCGTAACAATAACCGCATTTAAGATTACATTTATTGGTAACAACAAAAAAAACATTTAAGGGAAACCTTTTTTTCAACAACCTGTAAAAATAAAGTTTTGTAAAACCGGTTATTAAACTTCTAAAACTTGCCATTATTAATTTTTTCCTGATTCCCCAAAAATGTATTAGAAACTATGAAGTAATTTTAAAAATCCTATTGCAATTTTCCAATTAATTGAACATCATAACAAATAATATTAAAAAATATTAAAATGTTTTTCTGTAATGTCAATTAAAATTTAAGTTAAGGGATTTGATTACAATTTCAGGAGTGATGTTTTTCATGCATTGATATGTACCATATTTGCATTTTTCTGATATGCATGGCGAACATTCCATATTGCTTTTTATAATTGTCGAATTTAAAGAAAATGGACCTGTAGTTATATCGTTTGTAGAACCAAAAATAGCAGCCATCGGAATATTTAATGCAGCTGCTATATGCATCGGACCGCTGTCATTTGTTAAAAAAAAAGAACACAATTTTACAGATGAGAACAATTCCTGCAAACTTGTTTTTCCAATCAAATTAATTAAATTTATTTTTCTGTCAACAGATCTTAAAATATTATCACCTATTGAAACTTCATTTTTCGAACCAAATAAAACAGGTAT
>JAGOBX010000059.1 GCA_017999075.1 Candidatus Babelota bacterium
TGATAGCAGCAAGTTTGACAGGAATTGGATTTATTTTTATTTTGATAACAGTATTATTAAAAAAAAAGAAAAAAAGTTCGCATAGGGAAGAACAGCCTACTTATTATAGAGGCGCCGTGAATTACAAGCATATTGAACAGCGTAAAAGTTTGTATGAACTAAAAATAAAATTATTATTATTTTTTAAAGACTTTAAATTCATAAGCGATTATATAATAAAACTTCAACAAACTCAAATAACTAAAATATATAATTTTTGTAAATCGAGTGCGGCAAACCCTTCTGAAGCAATACCTTTTTATGAATATCTTTTATCATTAGGATGGGATAAACCTACTGAATATTTTGATCTCGCCAATCTGTATTTGCAACTTAAATTAACAGATTCTGCAATTAAAACATTAATGAAAATCAATCCCGATAAACTTGAAAAAGAGCAGATAGAAAATTATTATGTATCAATGGCTAATCTTTATCATAAAACCGGAAATTTAGGACTTGCAATAAGAAATCTTGAAACAGCAGTAAGAATTTTTCCCGAAAAAAGCGAATTATATGTTCATATAGCAGATTTATCAGGATTAACAAAAAATTTTAAAAAATCTGCGGATACGTATTTAGAAGCTTTAAAAATGGATACAAGATTAGTTACTGAAATTGAAACCAAACTTGAACTGATTTTAAAACAATGCCAGTCAACAGAAGATCAATTGTATGTGCTGCATATATTTGAACAAATTTATATATTGTTAAACAATGATATAAAATTGCTGAACATATATGAAATGATTCGTCAAATTGAACCTGAAAACATAACTAATTTAACTAAAATAGGTAAACTTTATTTTAAACTTAAAATGTTCAGAGAAGCGTTCAGACTTTTTAAATACAGAGAACGTATAGCTCCTGATTTACTAGTATACAGAGCGCTTGCTTTCATATCATCAGAATTGAAAGAATCAGAAGAAGAAATGAAATATCTGTATTTTCTTTTTAATCGTGATCCTAAACTTGAAAAAGAAAAAATTGACAGATTGCTTTCATTATTGAAAGAATATAATGATAATGAAAAATTATATGAAGTTTATAAAAAATTAATTGAATGTAATCAGGACGTTTCTGAATATTTAAAAAATCTGATCAATCTTTTAATAGCAAAAAAAGATTATACGAATTTACTGGATAAAGTTAAAACACTTATAACTAAATTCCCCGGGGAAATTCAATTTGCAATTGAAAGAATCGAAATGATTTCAAACTATTTTGACGATAAAATTTCTATATATAAAACTTATATAGAAATTTTCGGATTGATAGAAAACACTGATAAAATGGAAGAATATTATTTAAAAATGATAACAGAGTTCCCTGATACGCCGTTGTTAGAAGAAAAAATATCGTTAGCAACAATTTATAAAGAAAGCAACAGAGAAAAAGATGCAATAAAATTATATGAAAATATAACCGGATTTGAAAAAGAAAATATTGAAATCCTTAAAAATCTCGGAAATCTTTATTTGTCTCAAAAAATGATGAGAGAAGCAAAAGATGTGTTTGAACGGATTCTTAAACTTAATTCTGATAATAGTTTTGCACAATCAAAAATTGAATATCTTGAGAATATTATAAAAAATTCGCATATAATGCAGTTTCAGGATTTACTTAATGATGAAAGTGCACCTATAGATAAAAAGATAGAGATTCAATACAATCTTGCAAAAGCATACTTTGATACCGGTTTTTTTAAATTATGCATAGAAGAACTTAAAAACGTTTTAAAACACGGCAAATTCACTGCATATTGGCAAAAAAGTTTAGAACTTATTACTTCCTCTTACATAGAAAATAAACAATCTGGTATAGCAATTCAATTTTTAGGAAATATATTCCTAAACACAAAATTGTCCACCCACGAAGAATTATTTTTGAAATATTTACTTGCAAATGTTTACGTGGCCCATGACGATAAGGCAAAAGGAAAAGCGTTATTTGAAGAAATAGCTATATCAGACGACAATTATTTTGATATACAATATAAGTTAAAACATCTTGAAGATATAAAATCATCAAGAGATGGCTTGATAACGCTGCAATATGGAGCAGGAGTAATGCAGACTCAGCAGCAGGTCAAAAAATCTACTCTTGAACGGTACGAAATAATAAAAGAACTTGGGCGCGGCGGAATGGGAGTTGTCTATAAGGCACGCGATTTGAAACTTGACAGAATTGTGGCGCTAAAACAACTTCATGCTAATACGGATGTTAATTCTGAAAGCGCCAAACGATTATTTCTTGAGGCAAAAGCAGTGGCAAAACTCAATCATCCGAATATTGTCAATGTTTTTGATGTTGGCGACAGTTCTGATGAACTTTATATTTCAATGGAATTTGTTGAAGGTAAACCCCTTACAGAAATAATCCGTTCTGAAAATTATTCTTTTGATATAACATATTTCAAAAATATCGCTTCTCAAATTTGTGCCGGGCTTGATTATGCGCATTCCCACAATATTGTTCATAGAGATATTAAACCTGATAATATAATGGTAGCAAATAATAATGTGATAAAAATAATGGATTTTGGATTGGCTAAACAAACTGACGCGGATACGACAATGACACAGGAAGGTGTTGCTATGGGAACCGCACAATATATGTCACCTGAACAAATCCGCGGAGAAGATATTGATCTTAGAACAGATATTTATGCGCTTGGATGTATGATGTATGAAATAGCAACTAAAAATCCTCCATTCAATTCTACAAATTTAAACGCTTTAATTTATAAACATTTAAGCGTAAAACCCATTTCTTTAAAATCAGTTTTGACTGATATTCCTGAAAAACTTGATCATATAGTAATGAAATGTATAGAAAAAGATAAGAATAACAGATACAGCAAAGCTGCAGATATTATTGAAGAATTGAAAGCAGTCTAATTTTGTGAAATATTATTGTTTATTATACTATACCTTGAACTTAAAAAAATTATAGGAAAAGTATTATGTTAAAAAATATAACTAATGAACACATTACCAAAATCCGTGTTTATTACGGAGATACTGATTGCGGAAAAGTAGTCTATTATGCCAATTATCTTAAGTATTTTGAAATAGGCAGAACTGAAATGCTTAGGGATAAAGGAATTGAGCTCGACGAATATCATAAGCAGGGAATAATTTTTATAGTTGCTTCGGTTTCGATTGAATATAAATTTTCTGCAAAATATAATGATTTACTGGAAATATGCTCTTATTTAACGGATTTTTCTAAAAAAACTTTTACTATTTCAAATAAAATTCATAATCAGGAAGGACGTTTGATAGTTAATGGATCAACCAAATGCGCTTGCATTAATTCTGATGGAAAACTTGCATCAATTCCAGATGAAATTTTAAATGTTTTTAACGAAATTTTAAAGACTAATTCGAATGCTGGAATTTCTTGAGTTAAAACAATTCATATTGAATAACGATAAAATTTTGATTGAACAAAAAAAATATTAAAAAATTTAATAAAACGAATAAAGAAGAACATATTTTGAAAACGAGTAAAACAAAATCAAATACACTATTAAAACCACACAGATCATTTTATGATATTCCTGTATCAAATGGTTTTTCTTCAGCGAAATTCAATACAATTTCAAAGACCATAGACAGTTTTAAAAATCATATTTACAGTAATATTAATGAAACTGAGTCAAGTGTCAATTTGATAGAATATGTTGATTTTAAAATGAGATTTAATAATAACACAGAAGTAAATATTAGTAATTTGAAATTATGTAAAATCGGATACCTTAATGGAACAGGAATTATAAATGCTGAGTTTGAATATAAAAAAAATAAGATAACCGCCTATATTTATAGTTCATTTTTAAAACATAATAACAATTTAACAATAGTTATAACAGGAAAATATTGTTCGGTTGTTCCCGAAATAAAAATAAATCCTGTCATAAATCCTTGTGAATCAGGAAACTCTTTTTTTTTTACAGATAAAGGCAGAATATCAGTCAGTCAAGTTTCTTATAAAAAAAAATACGCTGTATCAATAAATCATTTTCATAATGAAGAAACTGTTTCTGATTGTGCAATAAATGTTTCTCCGGAAAAATTATTGAATGAAGAAATAAATTTTTGGAAACAATGGCATAAAAAAAGCAGATATCCTGAAAAACTTACAAAACCTCAAAAAATATTATATTCACAATCATTAGCTGTTTTAAAAATGGGGCAATGCAGAGAAAAAGGAAAATCTTACGGACAAATTCTTGCAAGTCTTCCTCCAGGAATGTGGAATATATGCTGGATAAGAGACGCTTCATATGCTATTAATGGTTTAATTTATGCAGGTCATTATAAAGAAGCAAAAGAAGCGCTTAACTTTTTTCTTGATGCAGATTGCGGAAAATATATAAAGTTTAAAGTTGATGAAGAAGAAGTTGGGTTAAAAATACCTTACCAGATTTCTGTTTGCAGATATTTCGGAAATGGGACAGAAGAATCGGACGGAGGAAATGATCCTAACATAGAACTTGACGGATTCGGATTGTTTTTATGGACTTTAGAAAATTATATAAAATTATCAGGAGACATTGAATTTCTTAAAAAAAATTGGGGTATTATTTCCGAAAAAATTGCCGATGTCCTTATTGTAAACATAGATTATGAAAAAAATGTTATTCGCAGAGAATCAAGCATATGGGAACGTCATATCCGTTCTAACGGGAAAGAAAACGGCATGAAATATTTTACTTATACAAATATTACAGCAATTAAAGGGTTAAGAGCTTCAAGTTATCTTGCTGAATTAATTGGAAATAAATATAAACAACATCAATATTCAAATGCAGCCGAAACGTTGATATCAGGTTTTATGAAACATCAGGTAGATGAAAAATCGAAGATTGTAAAAAATTCAATTGAAAAAAAAGAAGTTGATTCTTATGTAGACGGTTCTGTTGTCGAATCTATTAATTTTGAAATTATCGAAAAAAAAAGTAAAATCGCCCAAAACACAATTTCTGCATTCGATAACTATTTAAAAATGAAAAACAGAGATATCGGATATTTCAGAAATTGCGATGGGACCCACTATGATAATCAGGAGTGGGTTGTTATAGATTTAAGAATTGCCGCGGCTTTAAAAAAAATGGGATACAATTCTAAAAGCAAAAAGATTATTAAATGGATAACTGATCAATCTAAAAAAAATTATAATATAATTGCAGAACTTTACAATGAAACAACAGCTGATTATGAAGGTGCGGTTCCCATGTGCGGATTCGGTCCAGGCGCTTATATTTTAACTTTATGGTAAAATAAAAATATAAAAAAGATACTCTGCACAATATGTGCAGAAAATTATAATTCTTCGGAATCAGGAAGAATAATATAGAAAACAGAACCTTTGCCGAAAACACTTTCAACCCATATTTTCCCTTTTAAAATTTCAATTATGCCTTTTGACACGGCAAGTCCAAGACCTGTGCCTTCGTAGTAATCTTCAGATACACGTCCGAATTTTTCCCATATTTTAGCAATTTTTTCAGATTTTATTCCAATTCCAGTATCAGAAACTTTTATCATAATATAATTATCAAATTTTAAATCGTTGAATTGAGGAAATTGATGCTTGTATGCTTTTGACGTTTCAATTTCAACAGAACCGTTTTTAACATTGAATTTAACTGCATTATTTATTATATTAAATAACACTTGAGTAATTCTGTCTTTATCCAAAACGATATTATGTGTAGTTGTTTCAGAAATATTTTTTGTTAAAGTAATATTTTTATCTTTTGCATCCCGTAATGCGCCGGTAATAATCTGTTTCAGTATTTCAGACAAATTACATTTTTCAAGGTTTAACTTTAATTGATTGCGTTCATATTTGTTTAAATCAAGAACATTGTTGATAAGTCTTGTAAGGCGGGTTATTTCACCTATTATTATTTGGTAAAATTCAATTTTTTCTGATTCTTCTGTTATAATTCCGTTTTGCATTGTTTCTACATAAGCCCTTATTGTTGTCAGCGGAGTTTTCAATTCATGTGTAACTACAGAAAGAAAATCGTCTTTTATATGGTCTGCTTTAACCAATTTTTCGTTCACCAGTTTTAATTCGAGAATAGTTGAATTTAATTTTTCTGTTCTTTTTTTTATTTCTTCATTGAGTTTTTCATTATATCCGACAAGTTGTAATTCTCTTTCATGAACAATTTCAAGCAAATTATTTATATATTCAACTAATATTTTAAATTCAAAGTTATTGCCGTATAGAATAAGTTTCAAATCATATTTTTTAAGATTGATAATATCATTGAGCTGCAGCAATATGGATTTGAAAGGTTTGGTGATAAAAAAAAACATTATAATAATAACAGCTATAAGCGCTGAAGTTATAATGCAAATCGAATATATTAAATAATTCCATATAGAATCAGAATATTGATTTTGTATTGATTCCCTATTTATTTTGATTATCAGATAATATTTTTTTTGTCTTGATTGTTCATTATATTTATATATCAGATAATAAAAATTATTAAATTCAATTTTATCAAAATCACTTATTTTTGATAAAAAAAGATTATCAGGAAAATCATTGGTGCCCAGTTGTTTTTCTGAAGAATAACTGTTGTTTGCTATTATCAGATTTTTTTCATCAACAATAAGAATTTCATTTATTTCATTAAACCGTTTTTTAAATCTTTCCAGTTCATCAGATATATCGGATAATTGTTCGATCTGTAAACCCAATTCAAATGCTTTTTTCAATCCGTCGTTAAAAAAATTTGAAGAAGAAATAATATTATTTAATGATTTGTTTATAACTGTAGTTTTAATATAATGATTGAAAAAATAATTATTTACAACTAAAAGTATTATAAAAATAATTCCGAAAGTAAAAATTATTTTTTTTGATAGGCTCATTTATTTAACACCTTCGGCAAGGGAAATATATTTTAATGGAAATTTAAAGTTCAGTTTTCCCATTTCTGAAACATTATAATAAATTTTGAATTTATTTGGGTACATATCTGAAGTTTCAGAAAAATTGATTTTACCTGAAATCAAATCATTTATATAACGGAACATTAATGTCCCTGAAAAAAATTGGTTCTGCCACAATGCCAGTAAAGCTTTTTTATAAACAGCTTCTTTTTGATAACTTAACACCGGAATTTTAAAATCAGGAGTTATTAAATTATCTATATTCAGAGTAATTTCCGTATTTGAAATTGTTACAAGCAGATCAATGTTTTTAATTATTTTGGAATAATCGGATAATTTTTTTTTAAAATTCAAAATATCATTTTTATTTCTGATTATAAATTCCTTTAAAAAAATATTATTTTTTTCGCAATAATTTTTCAGGTCTGAAATCTCAATAGGCGATGCTTCGTTTTCAGGATTATATAAAACACCGATTTTTTGTGGCTTAAAAAAAATCGTTTCAAAAACTTTTATTTTTTCTGAAAAAGGTTGGAAATAACTGAATACAACAATTTTTTTGTCATATTTATTTATAACTTTATTTATATGTTTATCAAATTTTATATCGCTTATTCCTGCCAAAATCAAATTTGATTTTGGAATGAAATTTTTATCAGATAAAATAACGCTGCTCAGCCCTGTTCCGAATAAAATTATTATATTGTTTTTATCACTATTCAATTGATAAAAAAGAGATAATGCAGATTCGGGATTTTCTTTAACAAAATAATATTTGAATCTTATATTCTGGACATGAGATATATTTAAAGAATATTCTATTCCCTTAACCATTTCATCGTATATCACAGATTTTTTCCAAACTATAACAGGAATTGTGATATTGTTTTCAGCAGATAAAAAAACACTGTTTCCGATTAAAGAAAAAAATAAAATAATAATCAAAATTTTTTTCATTATTTTTCAAGTATTACCACTGCGGCCGCGTTTTCATCTGTATGGGATATACTTATGTGAATCATCGGACTTCCCATATTTTTATAATATTTTTCTGCTTTCCGATAAAGTTTTATATAAGGCTTTTGAGATTCATAATTAAGTATTTCAATGTCTTTAAACCATACTCCCTGACGTATTCCGGCTCCTATTGATTTCATAAAAGCTTCTTTTACAGAAAATTTACCTGCATAACTTTCAAATTTTGAATGGAAGCCTGAACAATATTCTATTTCTTTTTCAGTGAAAATTTTTTTTAAAAATATATCACCGAATTTGTTATAACTTTCAATAATTCTATGAATTTGAATTATATCTATTCCGATTCCTACTATCATATTTTATAAAATTTTATAAAATTATTTGCATTCTGACAAATTATTCTGATAAGGGTAAAAGAAAACTTTTTTTTCGGTTATAATTGCCGAAATATTTTCTGCCGGAGTTACGTCAAAAGCAGGATTATAAACTTTTACATCATATGGAGCAATCCTGACATTAAATGGTTCAACAACTTCAAGGTAATTTCTTTCTTCTATTGGAATAAGATCTCCATTTTTCAGTGATAAGTCCAGAGTTGATGAAGGAGCCGCAACATACATAGGAATATTGTGATGTTTGGCTAAAACAGATAAAGAATAAGTTCCTATTTTATTTGCAGTATCACCATTTGCTGCAATCCTGTCAGCGCCTACTATAATACAATCAATTTTATTATTTTTCATCAACCATCCAGCCATATTATCGCATATAACTGTAGTGTCAATGTCATTTAATATAAGTTCGAATGCTGTAAGCCTTGCTCCCTGAAGAAGAGGTCTGGTTTCATCAGCATAAACTTTTATTTTTTTTCCCTGGCTTGCAGCAGAATAAATTACAGCTAAGGCAGTTCCATAACCGCTTACTGCAAGACCTCCTGCATTACAATGCGTAAGTATAGTCATACCGTCTTTTATCAAAGCAGAACCGTTTTTCCCTATTGATTTAGACATTTCGAGATCTTCTTCGTAAATTTTTATGCTTTCTTCAATTAGTGATTTTTTTATTTTATCAATTTTTTTTTCAGAGATTTTTTTTGCGTGTTCCGTCATTCTGTTTATTGCCCAGCTTAAATTGACAGCAGTAGGTCTTGTAGCATTCAATTCGTCAGCAATTTTTTTCAGCGATAAATAAAATTCGTCAAAATTTTCGGAACTGATTTGCTGCGCGCCTAAAGCAACTCCCATTGCTCCGGCAATTCCTATAGCAGGGGCTCCGCGTACCTGCATAGTTTTAATTGCTGTAATTATTTGTTTGTAATCATCGCAATGTATAAGTTCATAATTTACCGGAAGTTTTGTCTGGTCTATGAGTCTGACTTTATTGTTTTCCCACAATACAGGGGTTATTTTATCGATATTCATAAATCCCTCCAATCAAATAATTCCGTATTAACATGCATAACGGATTTTCATCAATAATTTTTCCGGAATTTTTAATAAACCCGGAATTTTAATTGTTTTTTTTACATTCTTTAATAAGCAAATCTATTATATTTTCAACAGAAATATTACTTGCAGCAGCATTAAAATTCAATATTATTCTATGTCCCAGTACATTATAAATATTTTTTAAAACGTCTTCCTTAATGCAGTACAATCTGCCGTTTAAAAGAGCTGAAGCTTTTGCCGCGAGCGTAATATATTGAGATGCCCTTGGTCCTGCACCCCAATTTACATTTTTTTTAATTTCTTCAATGTTAGTTGTTTCTGGCCGCGAGGCCCTGGTTATATTTAAAATAAAATTGATCAACTCATCAGATATAAGTATATCTCTGATTATTTTTTGTGTTTCAAGCAATTCTGATTTAGTAAAAACATTTTCTATATTCTGTTCCAGGTTGAATGTTGTATTTTTTATTATAACAGATTCTTCTTCAAAACTCGGATAATTCAATTTTATACTGAACATAAATCTGTCAAGTTGCGCTTCTGGCAATGGATAAGTTCCTTCCTGCTCAATAGGATTTTGAGTTGCAAGAACTAAAAACGGTTTATCAAGTTCATATTTTTGACCGCCTGCTGTAACCGATAATTCCTGCATAGATTCAAGAAGAGCGCTTTGAGTTTTTGGGGGGGTTCTGTTAATTTCATCAGCAAGGAGTATATTTGTGAAAATAGGTCCTTTACTGAATTTAAAATATCTGTCTTTTGTTTCTTTATCTATTTGCAATATGTCCGATCCGAGAATATCTGCAGGCATTAAATCAGGAGTGAATTGTATTCTGTTAAAATTAAGATCAAGAGTTTTCGAAACTGTTTTTACTATAAGAGTTTTAGCTAAACCTGGAACACCTATAAGAAGACAGTGACCATTGCAAAGCAAAGCTGTTATTATAGAATCAATAGTTTTTTCCTGGCCTACAATAATTTTTCCTATCTCGGCAATAAGGTTTGAGTAAGATGTTTTTATTTTATGAGTCAAATCTAATTTTTTATCATTTGAAATTTTGTTCATTTTTTCTCCGCTGCAAGAATTATAATGTAACTTAACTTAACATAAAAACTTATTTTATTGAATTTTAAAAATAAATAATGTTAAATAAAATTCTGTATATTTTTTATGTTAAAGCCGCTTAATTTAAATTTAGTATTGAATAATAATTAAATAATTAAGAATTTCAATCAATTTTTTCAATTTTCTTGACTTTTTTATATATTTGTATTATTTAGTATTAGTTAAACTTAATATTAATAGAATTGTACGCTTTATTTGCCATGTAAAAAAAACGGAGGGCTTGAATAATTAATGATTAACAAACTACAAACCAAAAAAAACAGCATAATATTTTTAATTTTATCTATTATAATTTTAAACCATTTACCTTGTCTTGCAGTAACTATAAAACTTAAAAACGGAATTCAATATATAAACTCAAAAATCATTTTAGAAGATAAAGTTTTTATAAATAAACCAGAAAAACTTGAAGTTGAAGTTTCGCTTGGAAATTCAAGCGGCAGGATTTTAATTAATTATGAAGATATATATGATATAGAACATAATGAAAGTTTATTAAAACCTGTTGTATCAGGGAAATCAGGAGAAGTTAAAATTTTAGATTTAACAGGAAATACTGTTTCTGTGAATGAATTAAGTCCATTAGATTCCGTTATTACAGGACCAAAATCATATTGTGACATTTCTTTTTATGATTTGCCTTCAATAAGGTTAGGGGCAAATTCAAAACTTGAATGCAAAATAGATTTAATCGATCCTTCTGTTATTTCAACAGGATTAGGGGAAGAAGCTGTTCCTGCTGCCGTGGCTGTTCCATCTCCTGAAAATCCTGCTGCAGAAGTTGATCCTGAAGACAATAAAAAAGAAGAATATGTATTTTTTCTGGATAATGGAGAATTAAGCGGAATTTTTAATAAAAAAAAAGAAGGGGCGGTTTATTCTGCTGGATTTTTGCTTGATGTCCAGGATGCGTTTATTGTAGTAAAAAGCCCTAAATTTTATATTAAAAATTCTATAGTGGCAGGAAGTTCTGTATTAACATTGCTTGCAGTGGATGGTGATATTAGGTTTACGGTAAAAAAACTCGGGAAGACATTTCAAATAAGAAGCGGACAATTTGTAGTAATATATGATGGCGACAGAGTTCAAAACCGAATGAATTATACCGAATCTCCGGAAATGAAGGCTATATACGATAAATTAAATTCAATGGAGTAAATAATAAATGAAATTTTTTCTGAAGTTATGTTTTATAATAATTTTATTAATAATATCTATTAATCCTGCTGATTCGTTGGAACTTGCCGTAGAAAATGTAAAAGATTTTAAAGTGGTTGATTGGAATAATGACGGAAAAACTGATATTGTATTATATTTTATTGATGGAAAATTTGGAGTTATGCTCAATTTATCAAAAAATGATTCGGAATTTAATTTTTCTGAAATAAAATATTTATCAAAACAAACCGAAAAAAATGAAGAAAATATGAAAAATGCCATTTCAGGTGAAAATAATGCATATGCTGTCAACCGCAGCAAAGACAATATAAAAAAAAGTGATGTTGAAAATGAAAAAGGAATCTCGATATCTAAAGAAGAATTGCTT
>JAGOBX010000563.1 GCA_017999075.1 Candidatus Babelota bacterium
GGTATTATCTGAGAACCATAAAAAATTGTATTTTCAGGATTAATTTCTCCTGTTATCTTTAAATAAGGCAAACTGCACTTAATAGCATTTTTTTCAATTTCAATGCCTGCGCCTTTAACTAACAGAATAATCTGTTTTTCCATTTCATTTCCAGTTTCGTCAATGGATTTAATTTTTATAAACTGAAAGCCAGGTTCAAAACCAAGCATAGCGCTAAAATTACCATCATTATCGGCAGATACTTTTGCACCATTGATATACACTTTATTCAATGCACCTGTTTTTCCTTTGAAAACAACACCATTCTCAGTTACAGACATATTTTCAGGCGCTGATAAAGTGATTTCTGGTTTCTGCGTTTTCAAAATAATTTGCCTATAATCAGATGGAGTGCCTTCAATATTATTTTCGTCAAGCGCGGTTACTCGCCAGAAATAAACACCGTCTTTTTCCGGAAGTGCGATATCAGCTACTTCAACAGTTATCTGCGAACTTCTGCTGTTTATATTTCCTGATACAAGAATATTTTTAAATTCAGGTTCTGACGCAATTTCGACTTTAAAAGAATTTGAATGCTGAATTTTATTCCACTTGAGTTCAATGATATTTTTATTGGTAATCAATTTATCCGCAGGCGCAATAAGCTCAGGCGTGCCAACTGACGGTATCATAATTGAATAATTTTCAAATATTTTTTTCCCAGAATCTGCTCCAGATTCATAAATTGTCAATGTAAAAGGTTTTGGTTCCGGAGAAACCGGTATGAAAGATGATATTTTTCCATCGCCTGATACAGGCATACAAATATTGCCAAAACAAATATTAGTTCCCTGCTCAACCTCTCCCTGAATATGCATAGTTTTACTGTGAGAATAAATTATATTTTTTTCAACCTCGATTCCTTCGCCTTTGATTAACATATACATTTGCTTATGAATAATATTCCCTGCTTTATCCCTTGATTTTATATGTAATAATGCAATACCTGGTTTAAATATCATTGACGCAGCAAACTTACCTGATTCATCCGCTAAAATTTTCGAACTATTGATAAAAACCTCATTATACGGATTTGTAACGCCTGAAATAATTATTGCTTCTTCGGTTATCCCGAAATTATCTGGAGAATTAATATCAAGTATGGGGATAGTTCTGCTGATGTTAAAACTTTCAAAAGCAGAAGGCTGCCCTTCAAGACCATTAGCATCAAGAGCAGTAACTCTCCAATAAAACTTTCCATCAGGTATTTCATTGGTTTTCACTGTTTCCTTTGTCAAATGCGAACCGCCTTTTGGTATAAAAGCTGATGCTTCAAGTTTTGTAAAAAATGTGTCGTATGCAAGTTCAATTTTATAAGTATAAGCCTCTGAAATTTTTGACCATTCTAAATTAATTTCATTTTTATTAGTTAAATATCCTGCTTTCGGAAAGAGTAATTCAGGTTGACGCGGCAATGCTATCGGAGCTGACGGCGTGCTGCCTTTTTCTGTAATTGAACCGAAACCCTCCGCAACTTCAACTGTTTTACCTGAAGCAGAGTTTTTTACCAATCCTTCATTAACCGATAATTTATTTTTCTGAGTTTCAGTATCATAATCAAAAATAAATTTTGTGCCGCGAACGCCCACTACCCCTATTGGAGTTTTAACTTCAAATGTAGCTTCTTTAGTTTTATTATTCAATTTTTTCATAACCTTTATATCTAAAACTCCACTTGAAAGTTTAAGAGATTTCGCACTTTTTTTAGATACATCCGGTCTTTGAAAATTTATTTCTGTGTTATCCCGTAAAATTATAATATCTTCGTCTTTTGTTTTAACCAAAGCCCGGCTTTTATTTTGTGTTTTAAATTCCACTCCTTCAGGAAATGAATCTTTTTCCGTAGCTTTATTCCACGCATCCATTGGATTTCTGCGAAACAATACGTCACCGCTCACGCTTTCCAAAGTATAAACTTTTTCGTCGGTTACTGGTATTTTAATAACAGTTCCTAAAGGTACTGCATTAGGATTTTTTATTTTATTCAGTTTTGCAAGTTCTTTCCATTTTTGAAAATTGCCAAGATATTTTTCGGCAAGCGAATATAATGTATCGCCTTTCTTTGCTATATAATTCATATATTCAATTTTTTCAGCAGCAATTATGCTTGATGAAAAAACAATATAAATAAAGAAAAATAATAAAGAAATATTTTTTTTCAAATTAAGTTGCCGATTTAAAATTTTCATGATATTCTCCTTAAAAATTTAATGAAAAAAAAGATCAATATATTCATCCGCTTGTTTGAGTTTTAAATTTTCGAGAATAGCGGTTTTCAATTTTGCTGATAACGATTTAAATGCTTTTTTGATTTTGGAAGGTTTGAGAATTGAAAGCACATCAAGAGCTTGTTCCCAGTCCTTTTCTTTCTTCAGATCGTTTTCCCGGCGTTCTGCAATATAAACTTTATGCAATGCGAAATATACCGGTTCAGGAACAAATAAAAGCAATTCAGGATTTATCTCAACTGATATCGGATGATTTATCATTTCAAGATTATCAATTGGATTCAGCGCAATTTGAAGACCATAAACATATACACCACGACCGATTGAACCATTATGACTTTGTTCGGTAATGAACTCAAGTTTGAAATCTTCGTTGTAATATTTATGATATATTCC
>JAGOBX010000564.1 GCA_017999075.1 Candidatus Babelota bacterium
TCATGCTTCAATGACTATTTCAGCTAAAACACTTGAAAAATGCGTAAAAAAAGTAAATGAGTTAAATACAGGTTTTCATGTTCATACTGCAGAAGATATTTCCGATCTAAACGATTCAAAAAAAAAATATAAATGCGGCGTAATAGAAAGATGGTATAAAAATAATGTTCTCGGTTCAAAAACTATTCTTCCTCATTGCATACATATTTCATCAAAAGAAATGGATTTGCTCGCCAAAACCGGAACTAACGCTATTCACAATCCTCAATCAAATATGAATAACGCAGTCGGAGTAGCTAATATTCTTGAAATGCTGAAACGCGGAGTGCTTGTCGGAATGGGAACCGATGGTATGACTTCAAGAATGCAGGAAGAAGTCAGAACAGCATATCTGCTTCATAGAATTAATACAAGAAATCCGCAGGTAGCATTTATGGAATCTCCTCAGATGCTGTTATGGAACAACGCAGCAATAGCGAATAAATTTTTCTACGGAACTAAACTCGGTGAACTTTCAAAAGGCGCTGCAGCGGATATAATACTTGTTGATTATATTCCATTCACTCCGTTTGACAAAAATACATTCTTAGGGCATTTCCTGTTTGGAATATTTGAAAGCGCTGTAGACACTACAATTTGCAACGGTAAAATTTTAATGAAAAACAAAAAAGTATTAACTTTAAACGAACCGGAATTATGCGCTAAAACTTCTGAATTATCAAAAAAATTCTGGAACAGGTTCTAATTTTACAGACAATTTTTATTTTTTATTTATGAATTCAAATTCAAAGAAAAAAATTCTTATAATCAAACTCGGATATTCTGAAACACTTGACGCTGAAATCGGAAATAAATGCAGTCTGGGGGACGTGCTCCGCACGACTTCCATACTGCATATTTACAAAGAACACAGGATAACCTGGCTTACCGACGAATCAGCTACAGAACTCTTGGAAGGAAATCCTTTCATAGAAAGAATTCTTTCATTCAATCTGATATCTGTGCTTCAGCTGATGGGCGAAAAATTCGATATTATGATTAATCTTGAAAAAACTCCAGGAATATGTTCATTGGCTGATAAAATAGATGCCTGGCAAAAGTATGGATTCAGACTGGATGCAGCTACAGGTAAAGCGGAAGCTTACGAATATTCTCAGGCAGCTTTAAACATCGCCACCAGGGAAGATGAAAAAAAAAGAAACAACAAATGCTGGCAGAAAATACTTTTTGAAATGCTTAATAAAAAATGGAATAATGAAAATTACATTTTAAGTTATAAACCTTCTACAAAAGAAACTTATGATATCGGATTCAATATGTTTGTAGGTCCGAAATTCCCAGTCAAAGCATGGCCGATTGAAAACTGGAAAAAACTTGAAAAAAAACTCAACAATAAATATTCTATAACATATCAGGAAAGTTTGAATAATATAAACGGATATATTGACTGGCTTAACAAATCAAAAATAATAATCACAAACGATTCATTAGGATTGCATTTAGCCGTAGCCTTAAATAAAAAAGTTATAGCTTTAATCGGACCTACTTCAACCACTGAAATTCCGACATTACCCAATGTCACTATAATCAAACCCTCAAAAAAATTAAACTGCATTCCATGTTTCAAACACTATTGCAAACTTAATAATACGTGTATGAATTATATCAGCGTCTCAGATGTAGAAAAAGAAATCAAAAAAAATTTCCTAAAGAAATAAAACAAAATGAAACCTAAATTATTACTGGATTCTCATAAACTTCTATGGCATCTTGACAGGCTTAAAGACTGGAATGACGGCAAACGCATAGCCCCTGTTCATATTGATATGGGACTTTCAAAAGACTGTAATCTGAGATGTTTATACTGTTACGGCAAGGTTCAAAAACTTGACAGGTCAGTTATTCCAGGAGATGCTTTAATAAGGTTTTTAAAAGACGCCGCAGAAATAGGAGTCAAAAGCGTGGCAATGATAGGCGACGGCGAACCTCTTATGAACAAATCAGTTTATGATGCCATTGATGCCGGATACGAATCAGGGCTTGACCTTTCTGTAGGAACAAACGGAGTTTTATTAAAAAAAGATAAACTGCCGGAAATGTTAAAAAAACTGGTTTACCTGAGGTTCAACATAAGCGCTGCAGAACCAAAAAGTTATTCATTTATACACCAATGTCCTGAAAAATGTTTTTATTCAGCAATAGAAAATATAAAAGAATGCGTGAAAATAAAAAAACAGTACGGATATAAAGTTACTATAGGATTGCAGATGGTTCTTATTCCCGAATGTCTGGATCAGGTTGTTCCTCTTGCAAAACTCGGCGCCGAATTAGAAACTGATTATTGTGTTATAAAACATTGCAGCGACAGCGAAACAAGAGAACTTAATATTCCTCTTGAAATTTATCCGCAGTTCGAACCGGTTTTAAAAGAAGCCGAAAAATATTCAAATGAAAAATATCAGGTTATAATAAAATGGAAAAAAATAATGGCTGTCGGCAAAAAAAAATATGACAGATGTCTCGGCATACCGTTTTTACTGCAAATATCAGGAAACGGAGATGTTAAACCTTGTGGATTCTTATTTCCTAAAAAAGGATATTTAATGGGTAATATTATAAAACAATCTTTTACAGAAATCTTTTACAGCGATCAATACTGGAA
>JAGOBX010000565.1 GCA_017999075.1 Candidatus Babelota bacterium
TTATTATGCTATTCAATATTTTTCTATTTCGTTAATCTCTAAAGCCACCCATTTTTTCTGATTGTCTCCAGAATCAGAATATTCTTTTATAAAAACTATTTTCAAGGATTCCAATCCATCAAGTTTGCCTAACTGAACAGCTTCAAATCTTATAAGAACTTTTAATTTGAGTTCTGTTCTTTCAGATTCCACTTTAACAAAATCTTTTTTTAACAAAGTTATTTTGGCATTTTTAAAGTATTGTTTATTCTCTAAAATTTTTTTTTCCAAGTCAGTTTTAGAAATACCTCGTTTATCAAAGTATTTATTTGAAACAAAACTTAAAATTTTTTCTATTTTATTATTTTCAACAAATTCAATTGACGAATCAATTATTTTATTAATTTGTCTTTTAATCAAAAATTGTTTTAAAAATAAAACAGGAACAATTATTAAAATTACAAATAAAACTATCAGTCCAGCAACAATTTTTTTATTTTTCAGCATCCTTGATTTTTCTTTTTCATATTTGAAGTTATAAGTAAATATAAAACAGCTTTTTGAACATGCATTCTATTTTCAGCCTGATCAAATACAACGCTGTTCGGGCCATCAATAACATCATCGGTTATTTCTTCTCCTCTGTGCGCGGGCAGACAATGCATTATCATAACATCTGATTTTTTCGAAGCTTCCACTAATTTTTTATTTATCTGATAAGGTTTAAATATTTTAAGCCTTTGTTCTTTCTCCTGTTCCTGTCCCATACTCGTCCACACATCTGTATATATTACATCAGCATTTTCAACAGCAGCATATGGATCTTCAGTTATTTCAAGTTTTGATTTAGAATGTTTCGCATCTTCAATGGCTTTTTCAACAATATGTTCATTCGGATAATATCCTTTAGGGCATGCAAGGCTTATATCAATACCTACTTTTACAGCTCCATACATTAAAGAATGCGCGACATTGTTGCCGTCTCCAACATATGCAACTTTTAATCCCTGCAGTTTTCCCCGATTTTCAAATATGGTATAATAATCAGCAAGAGCCTGGCAAGGATGAAGTAAATCGC
The DNA here is from genome assembly GCA_017999075.1 of Candidatus Babelota bacterium. GTDB lineage: Bacteria > JAGOBX01 > JAGOBX01 > JAGOBX01 > JAGOBX01 > JAGOBX01. The sequence goes on from JAGOBX010000565.1 coordinate 1,058, forward strand.
TTAAAGCATTTATTACCGGAACATCAGCCTGATATGCAAGATCAATCACATTATTATGTGCAAAAGTTCTTATTATAATCGCATCAACATATCTTGACAGTGTTTTAGCTGTATCTCCTATAGATTCACCGCGTCTCAATTGAATATCATTTGAATTTAAATAAAGCGCATGACCGCCAAGCTGAAACATACCAACTTCAAATGAAACTCTTGTACGCGTCGACGGTTTTTCAAAAATCATCCCAAGAGTTTTACCTTTTAACGGAAGAAACTCTTCTCCGGCTTTTAATTTTTCTTTCAAATCTGCTGTTGTCTTGAAAATCTGTTTTAAATCTTCAATCGACAAATCATGAATAGAAATCAAATTTTCCATCATAAAAAATCACCAGTCCTTATTTTGATAATTTCGAATAAACCGTATTCAAAGTATCTTTTAATATTTTTACCGATTCATCTATTGTTTTTCGATCTATAATCAAAGGAGGCACAATACGTATAACATTATTATGAATAGAGTTAATTAATAAACCTCTCTTTTCGGCTTCAACTTGTATATCATTTCCGCAATCTTTTTTTAATTCAATTCCAACTATCAATCCAATTCCTCTTACTTCTTTTACAAGATTATGTTTCAAGCCACATATTTTCTTTTTAAAATATTCGCCTTTTTCAAAAATTTTATGTAAATTTGATTCATTTAAATAATCCACAACAATTTCAGCTGCAGCACATGCAAGCGGACCTCCGCCAAACGTAGATGCATGATCTCCCGGTAAAAACGATTCAGCAACATTTTTTCTTGCAAACATTATACCCATCGGAACTCCTGCAGCTATACCTTTTGCAATTGTTACTATATCCGGCTTTATTCCATAATTTTCAAAACAAAAAAACTTTCCGGTTCTTCCTGTTCCTGTCTGAACTTCATCTATAATCAACAGCATCCGATTTTTTTTACACAATTCAGCCAATTCTTTCACAAATTTTTTTTCAGCTAAATTTATACCTCCTTCACACTGAATTAATTCTATCATAACAGCCGACATTTTTTTATTAATCAATTTTTTAACTGATTCGATATTATTAAAATCGGCATAATAAAATTCAGGAGGAAGAGGTCTGAAGGGATTATGATATTTTGACTGTCCAGTAGCGGTAACAGTTGCCATAGTCCGCCCGTGAAACGAATTAAAAAAAGTTATAATTCCAGCTTTATCCGGGTTACTCATATATTTTCTTGTCAATTTAATTGCAGCTTCATTAGCTTCAGCTCCGCTATTGCAATAAAACATTTTATATTCATTTTTTACAATTTCAGATAATTTTTCAGACAATTTCAATTGAGGAATATTATGATATAAATTCGAAACATGTATAAGTTTTTTCACCTGACAGCTTATAGCTTCTATTATTTTCGGATGAGAATGACCCAAAGAACTCACAGCAATTCCACTCAATAAATCAATATATCTTTTACCTGAAGAATCAAATACATTACAACCTGAACCATATTCCAAAACAAGACGCCTTTCCCCATAAGTCGGACAAATTGATTTATTTAATATTTTTTTTGCTTTTTCTATATTCATAGTTTCCCACAC
>JAGOBX010000060.1 GCA_017999075.1 Candidatus Babelota bacterium
TTCACCAAAGGAATCTTGTTTAAAAATGGCACTCCTGCATTTGTTGTGTTAACAACATTTTTTATCAAGCCTCCAAGTGCTATTGTATTCCCATTTTTAACTACCACAGTTGTTTTAGCTTCACGTTTAATAATATCAACTCCTGTGGACAAAACCGAGGCGCGAGCTTCATTAACCTGCGGCGCAAGTTCAAGAGTTATATATGTATCATTATTAATATGGGGAAGCACTTCAAGTATAATTCCCACTTCCGAACGCAATGGTGTTTGAGTTATATTGCCTGACTGAGATTCAGTAGTCTGAACATCAGTAACAATATTATCAGAAATTTTTATCATAGCTTTTTTATTGTCAATTGTAGTTATTCTCGGCGAAGATAAAAGATTAAGATTAGAGTTTGAATCAAGATTTTTCAATACCAGATTAAATTGTTTTACAGATAAAGTTCCATAAGTAGGTTTCCAGTCTTTAAGATTAACTGTCATCAAATCCGGCGATGACTGTATGTTAACATTTCCGAACTGCGACCAGTTTATCCCGAGACTGTTATCTTTATCAAGTCCCACTTCAATAAATTTAGCTTCTATTAAAACCTGTTTTACAGGTCTATCAAGTTCATTAATTATTTCACTCAATTTTTCCAAAAATGACTGGATATTAGTGTTCACTATAACAGAATTTGTGCGCTGGTCAACTACAACTTTAAAATAATTATTTTTATTTGCAGTAAGTGCAATCTGAGAACTGAATATTTTCTCAAGAGCATCTTTAATTTCTTCTGCTTTCGAATATCTCAAATAATAAATTTTTGTTAACAACTTTTCTATATCATTTCTGGTGGCAATATCTATTTTATCAACAATTTCCGTAACCTGTTTAACATAATTTTTTACTCCGGTAATAATCAAAGCATTTATATTGTCGTCAGCTTCAACTATTCCTGATCTGGTGGAAGACATTTTCTGCAAAATATTTTTCACATTAGAAGCTATAACATATTTAAGTTTAATAATTTTGGTTTCTTCGTAAAATCCTTCTTTCCTTTTTTCCCATATATCTTTTGAATCAAGAAGTTTCACTACAGATTCAGCTTTATCAAGGTATTCCTGCAAATCTGTTATCATTATTGAGTTTGAAGACGGCAGCACTTCAACTATCCCGTTAGACGACAGTATGGATTTAACAGGCTTATTTATTTCATCAGCTGCTGCATATTGAATTTTAAAAATTTTTGTTTTATACGGTTCAGGCATACTTGACAATCTGTTTGCCGGAACGACTTTAATCAAATCTCCGTCTATCACATAACCATAACCATTAACTTTCAATATACTGTCAAGAACTTTAGTTAACGGCGTATTTTTCAATGATACAGTCACTTTCCCTGTAATTTCAGAACTGGCAATAATATTCATGCCTGCCGACTGACTCAATAATCTTAAAACATTCTGCAATTCCGCCTCTTTCAGATCCAAAGAAATCAAATTATCTTTTTTCTCGATTTTGATTGAATTTCCGCTATTCAACGAAGAATTTTCATAATTTTTATCAGCCGAAATTTCTTTTTTTACGAATTCATCAGACTTTGAAATGGTATTTTTTTTTTCCGAAGGAAAAGACACAGCCGAATTTTCTGCCGATTCATTTTTTTCCGGAATTTGTACAGGTTTCGAAAAAACTTTTATGTTTTCAGAGATTGTTGGTTTTGGGTCACCATTATTTCCTGAATTTTCCAAAACTGTATTTTTTCCAATAGTTATAACAAGTATGCCTCCGCCGTGCGAATAAATATACTCTGCATTATCTTCCAAATCAAAAACCATTCTTGCAACATTATTTTTAAACTGACCAAACCGAACCTGTTTAACCGCAGAACCTGAACCGATAACGGTTTTAGTTTCCCCTTTTTTCTGGTTCCATCTGCATCCGGTCAAGTCAGCAACAATTTTTTTTTCTTCCGGCAAACTAAAAATCTCAGGAGTAACAGAATCATTCAAAGGAAGACGAAATACAATTTTTCCGTTGTTCTGTTCAAATTTTAATAAAAACGGTTTAACAGAAACAGCCGCATATAAAGAATTAATCAATATTAAAAAGATAATAGCGTTTAACATCAAAAAACGGTATGTTTTTTTTTTCATTTTTTTTCCACCCTGACGCCGAATTTCCATTGATTAAAGTTTATCAGGTTTCTGCATATTGACATAATACAACTGATCATTCTGTATTATAGTAACCTGATTATCCGAAATTTTATATATACTAACACCAAACAATTTATCGCCTTCTTTCACAATATTATCATTTATAATTGCATATTTTATATTATTTATCAGTATTATTCCACTTAATTTAAATGAGTCAGGACTAACAACAGCACCGGAAGTATCATTATTTAATGGACGTTTTACAGATTCGGTTTTATTTGCAAATATAACAGTAAACGGATTACGGACATATGAATCAGAATATGTTTTAGAAACCGGAACAGCATTTTCTTTTTTGGAAACAGGAGAAACAGTCATATTTGATTTTGCGTAAATAATATCCAATTCTGTTTTTATAAAGTTTTCAATGTTTTTACTTTGGTAATTTCTTTCTAATATTGCAAAACTCCATGCGGAAACAAGAACAGCTATTATAATCAGCAATATTATTTTACCTTTTTTATCAAGTTTATTCATTGCTGTGAAAATCCTGTAAAACTAATTTTTATTTCAAGTAAATTCGAGTTATCCGGTTTTCTGATATCAATATCATGCATCTGTATCATATATTTATAATCAGAAATTTTATCAATAAACCTTAAAAAATCATTATAATCCGAATGTATTGTCATATTAAGAAAATTATCTGAAAAATATTCATAATATAAAATTTTTTTACCAGCTGAAGAATTCAATATAATAATATTATTATTTTTTGCTTCAGTAAAAATATCATTGATAATATTTAAAATCTGCTGTTTGTCCTTCAAAAGATAAAACTCAAGTTCTTTATTTTTTTCTTTATTTAATATAAATTCCATTTTTTTTTCAAGAAGTTCCATATGTCGGTTTTTAAGCTGAACAAAATCAGACTGGGCTTTTTCAGTTTGGATTTCATATTCAGAAACTTTTTTTTGAACAGGCCCAAGCACATATATTTTCCATAACAAAAGAAAACAAACAGAACTTATAACAATAAGTTTTTTCAGTTCTTTATCGGAAATTTTCATAATAAAGTAGCCTCTTTCAAAACAGCCGTTATTTCAAATCTGGTCATATTATATGATTTATAAACTTCCCTCGAAGAATTATCAAGATTAATATTCATAAACAAATTAGTTTTATCAAGATTTACTATGAAAGAAGGCACCAGCATAGGAGAAACGCTCCATCCCTGAATTACGATTACAGACTGAGGTTTTGGTTCAACCTTCAAAGTTTTAAAATTAAATTTTGTAAACATTACTCCCTGAGGAGCTGATCTGGATATAAGTTTAAACAGATTATTATAATCATAATTGTTCGATTCAATAAAGATTTTGATTTTTTTGTTTACAGTTACAATATTCTGCGAAGACAAGAATTTGTCAAGTTCAGAAATCTGGCTCTGCAATTGGTTGTTTAAATAAATTTTAGAATCATATAATTTTTTATGCGTATTTTCTATATATGAAGGCAGTGTAATCATTGTAAGAATTATCATTATCATAACCAGCTGAAACACAGGTTTTTTTATAAGTCCGGCATCCTCGCTGAATTCAATAGCTGAACGGTTTATCTTTTCATTTAATTTTATTGCATTTTTTTCATTCATATTATTCATCGAATAAATCAATCCTGACTTATCCTTTATCTGATTATTTTCCGGAACCGAATATATCTGAATTGATTTGTTAAGTTCTGATTTGAATAACTGGGGCAAACCATTGATTTTAGAAAGAAATCCTGTTGCAAAAATCTGATTCACCTGACTTATTTTATAATTTGATTTCAAAAAATTTTCAGTTTTTTTAATCTCGTCAGCAATCAGCTTCAATTCAATTTTTATATTATTGGAAAATTCTATATAACTATTTTTTTCAATATCAAAACCTTCAGGTTCAGAATAAGGAAGCAAATGTATGTCCTTTATGCGTTCCGAAATGTTCCCGTCTTCTTTTTTAAAATATTCGGCTATTATTTTTGTCATCTGTTCGGCAATATTTTCAAAACTACGTTTATATTTTATATATCCGTTTTCAAAAAATGTCAGAACTATATTATCGCTATCCATATTAATCAAAAAAAAGTGATTATCTAAAACCGCGTCAGGCTGATAAACAGAAATCAAATTTTCAAACACAGATTCTTCAGAAACGATAAATCTAATTTTGAATTTACGTTCAGAAAGAATTTTCACAATTCCATCAACAAAATTTTTTGAAACAAGCTCAATTTTAAAATTCTGTTTTTTAACGGAATCTTCAACTACACTCTCAATTTTTTTAAAATTCCAATAATATTGTTCAAATTTAGCAGAATAAAGTTTAACGAGTTCCCAGTATATAATTTCAGCAGAATTCGATTTATCCGCAGGCAATTTTAAATATCTCAGTATTATATTTTCTGAAGAAATAACAAGTTCGACAGGAATCCGGCTATACTCATCAGGTATATTTTTAACAATTTCTTTGTATTGCTGAATAAAATCAAGTGATTTACTTAATTTTTTCGAAATATGATTGACAATAATAGACTTATCAATCACAGTAACATTAACTAATTTACCGGATATATATATAATTATTTTCGACATTTTATTAAACATAATTAAAAAAAATATAACAAAATATTTATCTAAAGTCAAGGAAAAAATATATTATTATTTTTTTTAATTCTTCAGGATTTTATTTCTTGACAATAATAATTTTTAATATTAAAATAAGTGAGTTAAACTATTAAAATACATAGAAATATTTTGGTTTTATCAAATATATTTTCGGAGGATCGAAAAGTGAAAAGATTTATTGCTGTAGTGTTACTTTTAGTTATATCAAATACAATTTTATATGCAGTTGAAAACCCTTCCGACGTTTTTCAAGAAGCAAATTCGTATTATTTTAAAAAAGATTATATAAATGCCATAAAATATTTCAGAAAAGTAATAAATGATTTTCCGGCGAATTCCTATACTGATCATTCATTATTCGGTCTTGGAAGCAGTTTTTTTGAACTTGATAATTTCAAAGACGCGATTGCAGTATACAGCCAGTTAATTGAAGAATTTCCAAACAGCAGTTTTGCTGATGACGCTCTTTTCAGAATAGGTGAATCTTATGAACGCATAGGCGAATATAAAAATGCTCATATTTTTTATTCAAAATTAATCAATCAATATCCAAACAGTTTACTTTTGGCTCAAAGCAGAGAAAAAATAAATAAATTTTCATCTTTATTATTAAAACCAGAATCTTCAGATCAGCAGACTGTAAAAACCCAGCCGGCATCAGAAAAACTTCTGACATTTCCTCAACAAATTAATATTTCTGGAGAAACAGGCAGGCAGCTTGAACAAACGGAAAAAGGGCAGGCAAATACAGTTAAACCTCAAGTTGATATCAGCAAAATAAAAAAAATTCCGGCAACACAGCAGCCCGCTGTTAATTTAGTTCCTGTAAAAATTCCTGAATCTGTATCTCAACCTGTTCAATCTCATAAAAATGCTGCCGGAGAACAAATGAAACAAATTGAAATGCAGGCAGACAAAAAAATTTTAGAAAAACAGTATGTCATAAGACCTGATGACACTTTAACATCTATCGCAGAAAAATTTTATGGAGATTTTAATTTATATACAAGAATAGCAGATTATAACAATATAAAAAATCCGACTAATATAAAAATAGGCGAAACAATACTTATTCCTTTTGAAACCGATGAAAAAAAACAGGAAACACCTTCTATCCCTGATAATTCCGACCAGAATCAGCAGACAGAATCAGCATATCGTGATGTGTTAAATGAACTTGATGCAGAAGACCAGAAATCAGCAGGAATTAAACCTATAGAAAAAAATAAAACAGATGACGCATATATTTATTCATATAAACTCGAAAAAGAAAGAAAAAATTATGAACAGCTTTTAAACATAGAAAAAGACAAACGCCGCCAGCTTCTTGAAAAAATCAGAAACCTTGAAACCCAGATCGCCAGAATGAACCTTGAAATCGATACTTATAAAAACAATTTAAATTCTCTTCAGGAATTAAAAACAAAACTTACTGATTTTGAAAAAACCAATAGTGATTTAATAGAATCCTTAAAATTGCAGAAACAAAAAGAAATCATAAGAGAAGCAAAAAACAAAACCGAACTTCTCAAGCTTCAAAGAGACCTTGAAGATCTGACATCTAAATACAATGTCGCAAAAGCCGATTTTGAATCAAAAAAATATAATGAAATGATTACCCAAAAAGAACAGCAGCTTGCCCAGACAAGCATTTTAATATCCCAGTTAAACAATAAAATTCAATCCATGGAATCAGATAATTCGAATTTCAGAAATCAAATAGATAAACTGCAGCGAGAACTTATAGTTGCAAATGAATACCGTACTAAAGTCGCAGGATATGAACAGCAGTTAACTGATAAAAACAAAATAGTATCTGACTTAGATGAATCATTAAAAAAATTAACTTTAAGCAACAAAACATTATCTGATTCAGTGATAGAAATTCAAACAAAATATGAAACTGTTTATAACAGCAAAAACAAATTGGAATCAGTTAATAAAGAAATTTCCGACAAACTCACAAAAAAAGAAGCTGAACTTCTTGAATTCGCAAAACAAATTCAGTCTTTTAACAAGGAAATAGAAAATTTAAAAGCAGATTATCAGACAAAACTTGATACTGCTGCGGCAGAAAAAAAGAATACTCAGAAAATTATCGAGGATTTAACAACAAATAACAAATATATATCTGAGGAATTAATGAAATTAAAAAATCGTATAATTGAACTTCAGAAAGATTCTATTTCTTCAAAAGAAGGCAAAACAAAATCCGATCAGAAAAGCGCTCTTATGGAATCTCAAATTCAGACATTGAATTCAACTATAGATAACTTGACTAAAGAAAGTAATTCCTTAAAAACCGAACTTAATACATTAAAAGATCTTCATTCAACCACAGAAACAAATTGGAAAAACAAAGAACTCGCATATCAATCAGAAATAGCCGCTGTAAAACAGCAGAATACATCCCTTGCAACAAATTTAAAATCAAAAGAATCCGAACTTCAGACAATTCAGGAATTATCAAAAAAAACTGATTCTGAAACAGTAAACAAACTAAAGGAATTAAATGATAAACTCAACAGTCAGTTATTGATGCTGCAAAACGAAATTAATTCTTTGCAAAAACAATATATTTCTTCTTCTGATGATAAAGAAAAACCTGCCGGGAATCAGGTTAAAAAAGAAACTCCTGTAAAAGACAAACAATCTCAGTCAGTAAAATCAAAAGATGCAAAAACAGATGTAAAAACTCAGATTAAAGAAATTTCCTCATCAAAACAGGAAGAAAGTTCAAATACTCCTAAACCCGATGAATCTGAAACTGTAAAAAATACCGTTTCCCCTTCAACTGAATCAGATATAATCAGCAAAATGGAAATTGACAGAAATAAAAAATCTGCAAAAGAACAAATTGCCAAAGGCATAATTTTTAAAAATAAAGGCGATTTCCAGAATGCAGAATCATGCTATAAAAAAGCACTGGAGCTTGATCCTGAAAATGCCGACGGTTATAATCATCTCGGATTCTTATATACTGAATTTGATAAAAACCTTGATATTGCAGCTGATCTTGTAAATAAAGCAGTCCAACTCAATTCTGGAGATAAAGGTTATTATTATGACACTCTTGGATGGATTTATTATAAACAGGGATTATATCAGAAATCAAAAAAATATATATCTGATGCTTTGGAACTTATTCCGCAAAATGACAAACAGGCATTGGCGTCTGTTTACTATCATTTAGGAATGGTTTACATGAAACTTAATGATCCGAATAACGCTTTTTTTCAGTTTATCGAAGTGTTGAAATTATCACCTAATTCTACAGCGGCAATTAAATCAAAACAACAGCTTGATTTACTGTAAAATATAGTTTTCGTTATTTTTTGTATAAAACACATATTACCAAATACAAATTTTATGTTCAATATAATTGTTACCGGCGGTGGCACCGGAGGTCATTTTTATCCAGCTTACATATTATATCAAAAAATTAAAACTCAAAAAAATATAGGTAATGTTTTTTATATCGGAAGCGATTATGGAATTGAAAAAAAACTTGCCGAAGAACTTAATCTGAATTATTATTTGCTTAAATCCCGCGGATTTATCGGAAAAAATATAATTGATAAATTATCCTCGTTATTTTTAAATTTTTGTTCAATTATAAAATCTATAAAGTTTATTTCATCCAATAGAATAGACGCTGTTATAGCTGCAGGCGGTTATGTGAGTCTGCCTGTTCTGGCAGCGGCGCTCATTCTTAAAAAAAAAATATTTATACAGGAACAGAATTCGTTCCCAGGAGTTACCACAAGATTATTCTCACGTTTTGCTGATAAATTATTTGCGGCATTTGAGGATTCTGCTAAACATTTTAAAGTTGCAGCGCCTGATATAATTTCTTACATTTCCACTCCTGTCCGCGATAATTTTTTTTTGTCAGAATTTCACGAACAGAAAAATGTTATTACAGTAATAGGCGGGAGCCAGGGGTCTTCTGTTCTGAACGAAATAATTTTCAAATCTCTGTCTTTTTTCCAGAAATCAGGAATTAAGCTTAATTGGGTTACAGGAAAAAAATTTTATGAAAAATACAAAAATTGCAGCAATGAAAATATTCTGATATATGAATACTGCAATGACATTCATAAACTTATATCAGAATCAGAATTAGTAATATCAAGGGCCGGAGCCACTTCAATAGCGGAATATTCTGTCCTTAACAAAAAAGTTTTATTTATACCTTTCCGCCAGGCAACCCATAACCATCAATTTTTCAATGCTGTATCGTATTCAAAAAAATTCACTTCAGACCTTATAGATGAAAAAGATTTAAATCACGAAATATTTATTGAAAAAATAAAAAATCTTCTGAAAACAGAAAATAAATCTGAATATAAAATAACCGAAAATCCAGCAGATTTAATTATAAAAGAAATAATGAACGTACTTAATTGTTCTAAATAAAGTGAACCTATGATTTTTGCAATATCAGCAATGTTTATTTGGGCGACAACAGCCATTCAGATCAGATTAATTAAATGCGATCCTTACACAGTGATATTCTGGTCAAATGTAATAGCAATATTTCCTGCGATATTAATAATTGCCCTAAAAAATTTCAAAAAAAATATTTCTATATTCACGGAATACAAATGGATTTTACTGGTGGTCGGATTAATGTCAACAGTCAACAGCATAACTTTTTTTTATTCAATAAGAATGACAACTATAGCAAACGCTTTGATGACGCATTATATGACTCCTGTAATAGTCGCGGTATCAGCTCCGATAATATTGAAAGAAAAGTTCACATTCATAACAATGATTTCACTGGTTATTGCTATAACAGGATTATTACTTATAATAGATGTGCGTAATTTAAGATTCGAAAGCTCGGATTTTATTGGAAGTTTACTTGGGCTTATATCTGCATTTGCTTATGCTGCGGTAATACTGATAGGCAGAAATTTCAAGACAAACATCAATCCTTTTGTTTATATAATATCACAATCTTTCACTGCGCTTATTTTTATGAGTTTCCTTACAAAATATTCATTCTGGAAATTTGACGGTGTTTCATTGGCTCTATTAACTACATTCGGTCTATTTAATATAGCAGGAGCAGCATATTTATTTTATAAATCTCTGACAAAAATAACTGCTTCTTCAGTTTCAATAATAGGATATATTGAACCTGTCGGAGCAATACTAATATCTGTCATATATTTGAATGAACCTCTTACAGTTCAAACTATAATTGGAGGAATATTGATTTTATCAAGCGCGGCAATAATTAACATAAGGGCAAATTAAATCTATCTTATTCAATTTTATTGACATCGCTCCTCGCATTGAATTTACCATTTTCTATTTTACAGTATTGATAAAATTTCCCTTGTATTTTTTTTACTTTTTATTATATTTAAAAAATATGGATGTTAAGGATTTTAATGATAATATCATCAACTTTTTAAATAAAGTAAATAACGATAAAAATTATATTGAATCGTTAATAGAATATTTAAATATCCGTGAGCATAAATTTTCTGAAACCGAACAGGAAGCAGCTCCAAAATTGTTATTCAGCCGATCCCCTGAAATAAGATATAACTTTATAAAATTTATAGGAAAAGTAAAAGACAATACTCTGGCAAGCAGTTTATCTAATATTATAAACGATGATAACGAAAAATATTACATTCAGCTTGAGGCAATATCTACATTGACAAAATTAAGCAACGGCGACGAAAATTTAAAGTCCATATTGAAAAAAGCAGTTATTAAACTTTCCACATACAAATGGCAGGAAAAAATTATAGCGAAAAATGTTTTGGCAAAAAACATTTTTGAACAATTTACCGAATCAATAAAAAACATATTGACAAAAAAATTTGAAATAAAAGTTGTTTCATTGGATACAAAACAAACTCATAAGTTTTATCTGAAAGAAAATTTTACTGTAACATCCCGAATATCAAATGATATATATGGCGCTTTGATTCTAAATTTAAATAAAAATACAGCGATAAATCTTATTGAAAAATTATACAAAAACGGATTGCTTAATTATCCTCAAAATGAAACAAAAAATGATTATATGATTTTTTATGATTTATTTTCTGCTATTTCAATTTTCTATGAAGATATATCTTCAAAATTTCAAAAAAATAATAACATTTATCTTGATTTTTCGCATGCTTCTTATTTTAACCGCTCAAATATAGTGCTTTCAGAAAAAGAGGATGACGCATATGTTATTAATATAATAACAGATATAGGAGAAATTAATTTCGGATTAATACGAATATCAGAACAGTCGCTTTTGTTTGACATCAATGAAATAATGGAGAACCTTAAAATTTTTATTGAAAATAACAAAATAGTCGTAATCTGCAAATCCGTAAAATTTTATATAGAATGTTCATTAATAAACGACGACAGTTTTAATATAATAGACAACAGACTGATTTTAAACAAAAATTCTTTTAAAAAAGTCCTTCAGTATTTCAATGTATTATCAAACGAAATAAAAATAGACAGACGCATGAATTCTCAATTTGAAAATAAAATCAGATTTTTAGGGTATGTCTGCGACGATGTTAATCTGTATTCTCAAAACTTCATTTTTCATAAACTCGACCAGATAAATCCGGAGTTGCGCGAACGGGTTTTTTCCCAAATGACCACATATAAATATATTTTAAAACTGCACAATGAATTAGTTCAGAAAATCATACCTAAAATGAATTATAATGAATTGCTGGCTATAATTTTAAATACTAATAATTCGATTAAAAATAAAATTATGATAAATTGTTCAGATAAAATGAAAACAACTTTAAGAAATTCAATGAACCAGTGTTTCAATGTTCATCCTGCTCTGGTATTTGAAGCAAAATATAAAATGGGCAGACTGATAAAATCTTTTGTAGAAAACGATTCCGAGGAATCAAAAAACATATCAAGACTTCTGGCTGAAATAGAGGATAAAACTCAAATCTGATTTTTCCCTATTATATCATTTACATGAAAAATTATGATAATGTAAAAAAACTTGAAGCAAAAATCGATACGGAAAAAAACCTCAAAAATTCAATAAGAGACGGAATGGCATATTCTGTAATGTCAGGTATAGCAGAAAATTTTTTTTCGCCATTTGCTGTATTTTGCGAATTTTCTTCACAGCAAATAGGAACAATAATGTCTTTACCAAGTTCAATA
>JAGOBX010000567.1 GCA_017999075.1 Candidatus Babelota bacterium
GGGTATATTCAATGCCATAGTTCTTTTATTTTCATTTTTAAGTTTTGTCCATACAGGAATTCCTCGGTTAGCATCATAAAGATTAAATTTCAACTGGAAATCTTCTGACAAATCATAGAACCCGTAAACATTATGAACTGCAGGGTTCTGACCGGTAAAAAATGAAGTCCACGCTGTAGACGATACTGCAGGAAGCGACGAATTCATTGCTCTGAATATACCTTTATCTATAATAGATTTTACAAACGGCATAACCCCGTTATCAGTATATTTTTTTATAAGTTCATAAGGAACGCCGTCAAGTCCTATTATCAAATTTTTAGAATCAGACATTATAAAATAATTCCTCCAGCCACAACATTATTATCCCTGGACAATACAAATCTTCCTAATTCAGGCATAATATTAAAATCATAAAAAACCAATTCGCCTTTAATATCGATTTTCACAGTAGCAGATTCATATTGGGTAATTTCATCTAAAGATTTTTTTTCTGTAAAATCAGATGTATTCACAATATTTTCAATAATATTAATTACGCATTTTTTTTCCTGAGTAACGCAATTTATCATTATTTTGTCGCCGAGTTTATAAGGTTTTCTATCAAGCCATATTATTTTGGCTTTTATCTGATCAGATATTTTTAAAATTTCCGGAGAATTAGCTGCGACTTCTCCTCGCTCAATAAAATAAGAATCTTTTATGGTAATCCCTATGCATTCGCCTTTATCTGCAGATTCTACATTTTTCATAAAAACTTCAACGCCTGTAACATTCGATTTCTTTTTAGACGGTAAAAAATAAATATCCTGATTTTTCTTCATAACTCCGCTTTCTATCCTGCCTACATGTATCCGTTTATCATCTATCCTGTAAACATCCTGAATAGGAAAACATAAAATTTCACTTGATTCCATACTAACTTTTTTTATGTTGTCAAGAGTATCAAGCAGTATATCTCCTTTATAAAAATCTGTGTTTTTACTTTTAATTGCAATATTGTCGCCTTTTTTTGCAGAGATTGGAATAAAAGAATAAGTTTCAAATTTTAATGACTCGAATATTTCAGTAAGTTTTGTTTTTAATTCATTATATCTGGCTTCACTGTAATCCACCCTATCGATTTTATTTATAACTGCTATAACCTGTTTAATCCCTATGAGAGCAAGCATATATGAATGACGCCGTGTTTGTTCCCTCACTCCTTCTTCTGCATCAATAACAAGTATTGCAGCTTCAGCCTGAGTAGCTCCTGTAAGCATATTCTTAATAAATTCTATATGACCAGGCGCATCTATTATCGTATACTGTCTTTTTTTTGTTTTGAAAAAGGTCTGAGTTGTATCTATTGTTATTCCCTGATTTCGTTCTTCTTCAAGGGCATCCAATATATAAGCATATTCAAAATCGCGTCCCTGCATATCGCAAGTAGCTTTTATCTCATCTATTTTTTCTTTAGGAAAACAACCGGTATCAAAAAACAACCTGCCAATCAGAGTTGATTTACCGTGATCAACATGACCGGTAATTACTATATTTAAATTTTCCATAATGTTATGGTATCCTCCATTATTTTTTCAAGCAATTTTTTATAACTAAATCACATATATCCCAATGCTCTTAATTTCTGCATTACGTAAACCGATTCTTTATCCTGCGCTCTACCGGAACGTTCTGAAACCTTTGTTGTTCTCAATTCTTCAACAATGCTTTCTATAGTATCTGCTTTTGATTCAACAGGCATGCAGCAGCATTCGCAGCCTATGCTGCGAAAACGTTTTTCTCCATTAGAAAAATATAAATTAACAACAGGTATATTCTCCCGTAAAATATATTCCCAAATATCTATCTCCCTCCAGTGAAGTAGAGGGTGAACTCTGAAATGATCATCGCTTTCGTTCTGAGATTTATACTGATCCCATAATTCCGCAGGCTGGTCTTTATAATTCCATTTGAAATCCTCGTCGCGCGGAGAAAAATAACGTTCTTTTGCTCGTATCCCGTGTTCATCACGTCTTATTCCAAGCAGTATCCCGGAAAATTTATTTTTAGCTAATATTTGTTTTAAAGCTTCAGTTTTAAGCAAATTACAGCAGGCCAATTTTTCATTACAGTCAGGTCCCATTCCATCGGCCAAAGCTTTTTCATTTCTTCCAACAATAAGTTTTAAATCCCATTCCTTCACATATTTATCGCGGAATTCATAAATTTCCTTAAATTTATACGACGTATCTATATGTATTACAGGAAACGGTATTTTGCCATAAAATGCTTTCCTGACCATCCATAAAAGAGTAGTCGAATCTTTCCCTATTGACCACAATTGAGCTATATTTCTGAAACGCGCATAAGCTTCTCTGATAATATAAATGCTCTTATTTTCCAATTCATCTAAATAATTCATACAATCACTTCCAAATAATACTTATTTTTATTAATTTAACTAATATTACCAAAAATATATTCTTTAGTCAAATCTTTTTTCGGATTATTAAATATTTCTTTAGATGGCCCGCATTCTATGACTTCACCTAAATACATAAATATTATATAATCAGCAATTCTTTTGGCCTGCCTTAAAATATGAGTAACTATAACAAATGTATATTTACTTTTCAATTCCATAAATCTGGATTCAATAAATTTACTTGATA
>JAGOBX010000566.1 GCA_017999075.1 Candidatus Babelota bacterium
AGAGTCCGGGTGCGCTGGCGGAACTTGTTTAAACAAAGGATGCATACCTACGACTTTGCTTTTGAATACTGCGGAATTTATAAAAAAACTCAAATACAGTTCTGAATTCGGAATTGATCTGCCGTCAGGATATAAAATAAATATTGATAAAATTATTTTACGGAAAAACAGCGTAATTGAAATACACAGGAAAGGAATAAGACAATCGTTTAAATCTTTTAAAATAGATTATATTGAAGGAACTGCATCTTTTATTGACAATCATTCTCTTTCTGTTATTTTGAATGAAACAGGGAATCGACATATAATAACAGGGAATGATATTGTCATAGCTTCAGGAGGCATACCATTTGTTCCGAAAGAATACAAAGTTGACAATAAAAATATATTTATTACAGAACAGATTCTGGAACTTAATGAAATACCTAAAAAACTTGCGATTCTAGGCGCTGGAGTAACAGGTTGTGAATTTGCTTATTTTTATAATGAACTCGGATGCGAGGTATATTTAATCGAGCTTGCGGAAAAGATTCTTCCGATAAATCTGGATGAAGATATTCATAAAATTTTTGTCAGGGAACTGAAAAAAAATAAAATAAATGTTATTACAGGTTCTAAAATCATTTCAAACGAAATAACAGACTCAGGAATTAATTTAAAATTTGACAACGGGAATTTTTTAATAACCGATAAATTGCTGCTAACTCTTGGCAGGCGCGGTTCTTCATTAAATCTTAATCTTGATTCGTTAGGGATAAAAACCGGAGAAAAAGGATTTATTCCGGTAAATGATTTCTATCAGACTTCTGTTTCTAATATATTTGCGATAGGAGATGTTGCTGGAAAATTTTTATATGCGCATACTGCATCGGCTGAAGGAATATTGGTTGCAGAATATATTATGGGTAAAAGAGAAAAAAATAATTTCAGCAATATTCCGTTTACTATTTTTACATATCCGGAAATAGGCTGGGCAGGATTGACTGAAGAAGAAGCTGTTATGAAGAATATTCCGATTAAGAAGGGAGTATTTCATTTCAGATCTTCAGGAAGAGCCCACACACTCGGAGAAATAAGCGGACTTGTAAAATTGTTAATAGATTCAAGAACAGGTTATATAATAGGCGCTCATATTATAGGTTCGCGCGCTACGGATTTGATTCATACCGTGACTCTTGCAATGACGCAGAATATTAAAATAAGTGAGTTGACTGAACTGATAGCTGCTCATCCGTCTATGACTGAATCATTAGTTGAAGCAGCTAATATTATTGATGAGGAAATATAATTTTATATGAAAAAAATCGGGATAATAGGCGCTGGAAGCTGGGGGACGGCAATTTCTATTGTATTGTTTAATAATGGGCATTCTGTAACATTATGGGATAAGTATTCTGATAATTTGGATGCTATAAGATTAAACAATGAAAATAGAAAATTTCTTCCTGGAATTAAAATTCCTGAAGAAATTTTATTAGAGTATGATTTTAATTCCCTTGTAGAATCAAATGAAATTATAGTATTTGCAATTCCTGCTCAGTTTATAAGAACGGTTATTGTTTCAATACCTCCTGTAAAATTTGAAAAAAAAATTATTGTTAATCTTGCAAAAGGAATAGAAACTTTTTCTTTGAAATTATTATCTGAAATATTTGCTGAAATTTTTGGTAAAGATATTTTAAGCAGGTTTTGTGTTTTAACAGGTCCTTCCCATGCAGAAGAAGTTTCAAAATTAAAACCTACGTCTATAATTGCAGCTTCAAAAAAAAATGAAACTGCAGAATTAATACAATCGGTGTTTTCAAATAAATTTTTCAGAGTTTATACTAATTCTGATTTGACAGGCGCTGAGATTGGCGGTGCAGTGAAAAATATAATTGCTATTGCGGCAGGAGTTTGCGACGGGCTTAAACTCGGAGATAATGCCAGAGCCGCTTTAATTACAAGAGGTTTGGCTGAGATAACGAGATTCGGGGTTAAATTAGGCGCTGATGAGCGGACATTTTCAGGACTATCAGGATTGGGAGATCTTGTTGTTACTTGCGGAAGCATACATAGCCGTAATTATAAATGCGGTCTGCTGTTAGCTGAAAATTATGATATTGATAGGATTAAAACTGAGATAAATCAGATTATAGAAGGAATAGATACTGTAAAATCAGCTTATAGATTATCAAAAAAATTCGATATTGATATGCCTATTACTGAGCAGGTATATAATTTGATTTGCGGAAATATTTCTGCTGAAACTGCTGTGAAGCAATTAATGGAACGTATGGCAAAACCTGAATTTGTATAATATAATTATGAAAAATTCAACTTTGGATTATTATAATTTGAATGCTGAATCTTATTTTGAACTGACTTCTTCTATAGAATTAAGTTCAACGTATGATTCTGTTGAAAAATATTTTGTTGAAAAAACAGGAGTGTTGATAGATTTAGGAAGCGGTTCGGGACGCGATAGCAATCAACTAATATTGAGAAAATATAATGTGATAAGCGTTGATTTGTCTGAAAAATTGCTGAAAATTTCAAAAAAAAAATTTGATTTGGAAAAAGTTTGTCTGGCAGATTTTATGAAATTGCCTTTTAAAAATAGGGCGGTAAAGTATATATTTGCAAGTGCTTCGCTTCTTCATATTCCTAAAAAA
>JAGOBX010000061.1 GCA_017999075.1 Candidatus Babelota bacterium
GTTTATGTCCCTGCCGGAACCGTTCACGCAATATTGAAAGGAACATTAATTGCGGAAATTCAGCAGCCGTCTGACATTACTTACAGATTTTTTGATTGGAACAGAAACAATTCTGACAGGCCTCTGCATATAGAAAATTGTCTTAAAAGCATAAAAAAAACAAAATTAGAAAATCTTATTACAAAACCATATATCTTCTTCAAAAATAATAATTGTACTATAACAAAATTATTTAAAAACAAGTTATTTTCAATCAACTCAATTCTTTTTAAAGAGTCTATTCTAATAAGAAATACAAAAAAACAATTCATCATCCTTTGCAATATAGGATCCGATTGTTTAATAAAATTATTGCCTAACGGAAAATTTATAAATTTTCCTAAAGGTGATACTATTTTAATTCCAGCAGTTGCAGAAGGTATAGGATTATTTTCAAATAAACCTGTCAAATTACTTGAAATTACCTGAATTCATTGAAATTCAACATCCACTAATTATATTAAAAAACTGTATAATTAAAAAAAGGGAATCCTTATTTTAAAAAAAAAGTTTACAAACTAAAATTTTCAATATATAATTTTTTCCATGAAAAATGATTTTGATTATTATAGTAATTTTTACAAGTATGAAAGAGTTCAAAAACTTAAAAGAGCTGTTATTATAATAATTTTTATATGCATAACTGTTTCCCTTCTTCATTTTATTTTTTTACATAAATCTGACAGCGACACTTCTTTTGAGCAGCTTTTAAAAAATTCTACTTTTGAAAATAATAATTCAATATCAATGGAAGAATCATCAGAAATTGAATATTTGCCTGATGATTATAGTTATTATTCATATAGAGGCAATTCTAATGTTTTTTCGGGAAAAGGCGGAGTTCCTGCGGGAATGCCTGCAGACGGATATATTTCATCAAGATTCGGATATAGACGCACAGTATTTTCAAAATCAAATTTTTTTCACCAGGGAGTTGATATTCGGGCCCCATATGGAACCAAAATATATTCTACCGCCGCAGGAAAAGTTGAAGAAGCAGGATTCAGAGGAAGTTATGGTTTTTGTGTGATTCTAAATCATAACAATGGTTTTAAAACTTTGTATGCACATTGCCAGCAGTTAACAGTAAAAAAAAATCAATTTGTACAGAGAGGCCAGCTAATAGGCTACGTCGGCAGCACCGGCGCTTCAACCGGTTCACATGTTCATTATGAAATTAAAAAAAACGGAAACGCGGTTGATCCTGAAAGATTTTTCGGATATAACGAAAAATCCTGGCAATTAGCAGGAAAAAATAAATAACTCCCAAAAATGACAAATAAATTTGTTAGTGTTGGTTTAAATCAAATATAATTATTCGTTATATTTAATTTTCAAAAGTGAAATAGTTTCAGGTAAAAATAGTTAAGTGATAATATCCTCCATTAAATTAATAAATTTTCGGAATTATGAAAATTTTGAACAGAATTTTTCCAATGGAATTAATTTAATACTTGGAGAAAATTCATCAGGTAAAACCAATCTTCTTGAATCAATCTATGTTCTTTCAAACACTAAATCTTTCCGGACAGTAAGAGATGATATACTTGTAAAGCATAATAATCAGGGATTTTATTTAAAAGGCGTATTCAAAATAAATTCTCTCAGCTACACTTCCGAGTTATCATTGCTGGATAAATCAAAAATAATAAAATTCAATAATGACAGAATAAAAAAAATAAGAAATTACATAGATAAAATATTTGTTGTTCTGTATCATCCTTCAAATTTGCATATTATAAATGAAATTCCAATGCATCGAAGAATGTTTATGAATATAATTTTAAGTAAAACCGATGTGGAATATTATGTTGCCCTGCGTAATTATTTTAAAATTCTTAATGAAAAAAGAGCAGCTTTAAAATTATATAAAACAAACTCAATAAATTATGATATAATAGAAGTATTAAATTCAAGATTATCTGAATTCGCTTGTAAAATCATATTATCAAGAATTAAATTCATAAATACCTTTAAAGATATTGTTAAAGAAAAATTTAACTCTGTAATGGCAAGAAACTATGATCTTAAACTTGATTATAAAACTAATTGCGCAGATTTATCAAATTATAAAAATCATATTGATTCCAATTCTTTAAAAGATGAAATAGAAAAACATTTTTTAAAAGTATTAGGTTCAGAAATAAAATATTGCAAAATAATGACAGGGATTCAGTCCGATGATATACTTATAACAAATTCAGGTTATACCGCGAAATTTTATTTTTCCCAGGGAGAAAAAAAAGGATTTGTATTATCTCTAAAATTAAGCGAAATAGAATATATAAGAAATTATACCGGTCATTATCCGATTGTTTTGTTTGACGATATTTTTTCGGAACTTGACGAGCAGCGAAAAAAATATCTGATAAATGAATTGAGCCGCGGATATCAGGCGATTATTACTGACACCAGCAATAATCCGCATCTTGAAAATATGCCGGATTTTAAAAAAATTGAAATTATCAGAAAATAAACGTAAAAAATTATATTGATTACTATGATATTATAAATTAAAATACATTCAATAAGAAAAAGGCGGTGAAAATAAATTGAAAAATTTTGATTATATAATTATTGGTGCAGGTTCAGCAAACGAGTTTGCATTTGAAGCTGCTAATAAAGGTTATAAAACAGCTTTGATTGACCAGAGTTTTCCTGGAGGAACTTGTCTAAACCGCGGATGCATTCCTACCAAGGTTATGTTGCAAAGCGCTGATATCGCTCATTATGTCAAAAACAGCGCTGCGTTCGGAATTAATTCTATTGTAAACAATATAGACTATTCAGTTATTAAAAAAAAAGTCAATGATATAGTTGAGTTCTGGAGAAACAAACTATATCAAAGGATCGAATCAACTCCTAACCTTGAATTTATAAATTATCCTGCCAAATTTGTCAGCGATAAAACAATAGAAGTTAATGGAGAAAAAATACGCGGGAATAAATTTATATTAGCTGTGGGAATGAGGCCTATGATCCCAAAAATTAAAGGATTAGACACAGTAAAATATTTAACCAACGAAAATATACTTACACTTGAAAAAATTCCGGAATCAATAGCAATTCTCGGCGGCGGATATATCGGTATGGAATTCGCTCATTTTTTTAAATCTCTTGGTTCTGAAGTTTTTATTATCGAAATGAAAGATAAATTATTAGGCGAAATAGAACCATCCCTTTCAGAAAAATTTAATGAATATGCAGTTGAGCATTATAATGTTTTTGTTAATTCAAAACTCGAATCAGTAGAACAAACGGTGAATAAAACAAAACTTATCTGCGACAGAAATGGACAAAAAATAGAAATATCTGCCGAAAAAATTCTCGTTTCAGTAGGCAGAACATGTAATACAGATTCAATCGACTGCGAGAAGTCAGGAATTCTTTTAGATAAACGTGGATATATAATTGTAAATGATTTTTTTCAATCTAAGAATCAGGATATATGGGCGATCGGCGATTGCATAGGAACTGCTGCATTCAGGCATATTGCAAATTATCAGGCTGACATTCTGATTAAAAATTTATTATACGGCAAGAGAATCACTCCTGATTATTCAATTACACCGTACGCTGTATTCGGATATCCGGAAATAGCATCCGTAGGTTTGTCCTTTAATCAGGCTCGTGAAAAATATAAAAATGTAATTTCAAAAAAACTTGGTTATTTCGGCAATGCAAAAGGCAAAGCTTTAGGGTATAAAGGTTTATGCAGAGCAGTAATAGATGCGGATACAGACAAAATATTAGGATTTCATATAATAGGACCAAATGCCTCAATATTGATTCATGAAATTCTGCCTGTTATAACTGCAGGATTGCCGTATAAAAATATTACTGATTCCATACATATTCATCCGGCATTATCAGAACTTATACCATGGACATTCACTGAAGGCTCATAACAACAATATATGAAAAGATTAAAAATAATTTATACAGAGAAAAAATTATGCATCCAATATCAGTTATAATTCCTGTTTATAATGAAGAAACAGGAGTAATCCAGGTTATTAATGATTTAAATTCGGTATTAAAAAATGCAGGCATAGAATATGAACTTATTGCAGTCAACGATGGTTCAACTGATAATACCAGAAATATTATTAACGAAATAAAAACTGTAAAAGTCATCCATCATCCGTACAACAAAGGTTACGGCGCCGCGCTTAAAACAGGAATCAAACATTCTAAATACGATTATATATGCATAATAGACGCGGACAATACTTATCCTATTGTCGCAATACCTGAAATGCATAAATTTATAGGCGAATATGATATGGTGGTGGGCGCACGTATAGGATTGAATGTTGATATACCTTTTGCCAAAAAACATGCTAAAATATTCATCACTAAACTTGCTAATTACCTTGTAGGAACTAAAATTCCTGATTTGAATTCAGGATTAAGAATTTTTAAAAAAGAAGCAGCGTTATACAATATGAACATTTTGCCTTCAGGTTTTTCGTTTACAACAACCATTACATGCGCAATGATGAGCACTGATTATTTTGTCAAATTTTATCCTATAGATTATTTTCAGCGGACAGGCGATTCTAAAATTAGACCCTTTCATGCATTTGAATTTTTTCTTCTTGTTATACGCCTGATAGTGTATTTTAAACCTTTAAAAATATTTTTACCTGCTTCCGTAATATGTTTTGCAATAGGTGCCCTGCGTACGATTTATACTATTATCAGAGATAATTGGAAAATTACCGAATTATCTTTAATTTTATTAATTTCTGCGTTAATGATATTCTTAATCGGACTTCTTGCAGATATGTTTGTGAAAAGCAGAGGCGTTAAATAGTGAGTTTTTTTTTAATTCATAAAGATTCCCGTTCAAAAGCGCGGAGAGGAAAATTAAAACTTCATCATTGTGAAATAGATACTCCTGTTTTTATGCCTGTTGGAACTCAGGCTTCTGTAAAATCATTATCTCCGCACGAATTATATGATATAGGTTTCAAAATAATTTTATCAAATACATATCATTTATATTTAAGACCTGGTTCTGAAGTTATTAAATCTCAGGACGGTCTTCATAAATTTATGAACTGGAAAAATAATATTCTAACTGACAGCGGCGGGTTTCAGGTTTTCAGCTTGTCAGATTTGCGAAAGTTGAATAATGATGGAGTGCAGTTCACTTCTCACATAGACGGATCAAAACATTTTCTTACTCCTGAAAAAGCTGTTGAACTTCAAGAAATTTACGGGTCTGACATAGCTATGGTTCTTGATGAATGCATAAAATATCCATGTTCAGAAAAAGATGCTGAACGCGCAAAAAATTTAACTTATAATTGGGCTAAACGGTGTAAATCAGTTCATAATCATCCTTATCAGCTGCAGTTCGGAATCGTCCAGGGAAGTATTTTTAAAAATTTGAGAAAACAAAGTTCGGAAGAAATTTGTTCACTTGATTTTCCGGGATACGCTGTCGGCGGACTAAGCGTAGGCGAACCTCAAGATTTAAGAAATGAAATTCTTGATTATTCTGTAGAATGGCTTCCTGGAAATAAACCCAGGTATTTGATGGGGGTGGGAACCCCTGAAGATATTCTTGCAGGTGTTTTATCGGGAATAGATATGTTTGATTGCGTTTTACCTACACGCAATGCAAGAAACGGACAGGTATTTACAATGACAGGTCCTATAAATATCAAAAACGCTTCTTTTAAAACTGATTCTATGCCTATAGACAATTCCTGCGGATGTTATACTTGCAAAAATTTTTCAAGATCATATCTGAGGCATCTCTATAAATCAGGAGAATTGCTGGTTTTAAGATTAAATTCGATTCATAACTTATATTTTCTAAATAAATTAATCTTAGACATACGGGAATCTATAGAATCAGATAATTTCGTTGAATACATGAAAAATTTTTTGAAAGAATATAGAAAAGGAGATTGAATTATTGTGAAAAATAATTTTGAGCAATTAATTAAAAAAGGTAAAATTGCATTAAAAAAATCAGGTGTAAAGTACGGGGAAATTCGTATAGAAGAATATACGGGTTCAAATATTTCCATAGTTGGAAAAGAAGTAGAAGATGTTAAAACATCTGAAAACCTTGGAGGATGCTGCCGCGCTTTATATTCTAATGGGTGGGGGTTTGTTTCATTTAATGACATTGACAATGTATCGTCCTATTATAATGAATCTGCAGAGCAGTCAAAATGCATAAAATCAAAAAAAATTGAATTATTGAAAATCCCTGTTGTAAAAGATTATGATATAATGAAACCTGCTGATTCTCCGGAAAAATATAATTTATCTGAAAAATATAAAATTTGTAAAAATTATAATGACATTTTAAAAAAAAATAAAAAGTTGCAAACAAGTTCGGTAAGATACCGGGATACAATAAAAAAAACATTAATTCTTACTACAGAAGGTTCGGAAATTTATTCTGAAACAGCATTTTGCGGAATAGCTGTAACTGCAATGGCAAGAGACGGAATTAATATTCAATCCGGATATTTTACCCGGGGAGATTATCAGGGTTTTGAAAAAAACATAATTGGACTTGAAGAACAGTGCAGAATAATTTCTGACCGCGCTGTAAGACTGCTGTCTGCCGAACCTGTAAAACCAGGCAAATATACAATTATAATTGATCCGGTGTTATGCGGAGTTTTTGCTCACGAGGCGTTTGGACATTTAAGTGAAGCTGATTTTATTTACGAAAATCAAAATATGAAAAGAATAATGAAAATCGGAAGAAAGTTTGGAATCAATGAACTTAATATAATAGATGATCCGACTATTCCAAATCTTGCTGGAAGTTATAAATACGATTCTGAATGTGTTAAATCAAAAAAAACATATCTTATTAAAAACGGAATATTAACCGGACGTCTGCATTCAAGAGAAACGGCATTTAAACTCAAAGAAAAAACCACAGGAAACTGCCGCGCTATAAGCTTCGGATTTCCGCCGATAGTAAGAATGTCTAATACTTATATTGACAAAGGAAAATATTCTTTCAAAGATATCCTTGAAAAAACAGAATCAGGAATCTATGCAAAAGGATCTATTGGCGGAATGACTAATACTGAAATGTTCACATTTTCTTCAGAAGAGGCGTTTTTGATTGAGGAGGGAAAAATAACAAAGCCATTAAGAGACGTAATTTTATCTGGAAATGTCTTTGAAACATTAAAAAATATTGATATGATCGGTAATGATTTAAAACATAATGGCGGACTCGGTGGTTGCGGGAAAGCGGGTCAATCGCCGCTGCCTGTTACAGACGGCGGGCCTCATATTAGAATAAAGGATGTGGTAATCGGTGGAAAATAAATATGATTTAAAATCACTGGAAAAATTATTAAAACAAAAATGTGACGCATTTGAAATTTGTTATTCTGCGAGTCATAATGATGGAATAGGGTTTGAAAATAATAAACTGTTCAGCATTGAAAATAATTATTCTGCAGGAGTGGGCATAAGATTAATTAAAAATGGTAAAATAGGTTTTTCTTTCACTACAAACCCTCTGAAAATTAAAGAAACAGTAGGTTATGCTCTGGAAAGCGCAAAATACGGCGAACATGCCAAATTCGAATTTTCTGTTCCTCAAAAAAAAAAATGCGAAGTAAAAACATTTGATGAAAATGTTGAAAAAACAGATTTAAAACAAAAAATAAATTTCGGAAAAAAAATTATCAAACAAATAAATTCGGAAAATTCAGGATTGAATATTTCTATAGGTTTTTCAAAAAGTATAGATAACTTTATATTATTAAATTCCAATGGAATTGATATTGCCGACAAATCAACCGAATATTCATTTGGAATCTCTCTTTTATCAGTAAATGAAAAAGAAGGATTGCTCGATATAGGCGAATCAAAGTCAAGACCTTCGTTTATATCCGATTCTGAAATAGAAGATATGATAAAAATTTTAATTGCAAGATACAAAAAAGGAAAATCAATAAAAAAAATCAAACAAGGAAAATATCCTGTGATTTTTAATAAATATTCAGTGGGAATTTTATATTCGTGTTTTCTTTCGGCTATAAACGGCAGATCTTTTCAAAAAGGAATTTCTCCTTTATCTGAAAAAATCAATAAAAAAATTATTGATGAACGAATAACCTTGCGTGATAATCCATTAATAGATTATATGTCAGGGTCTGGAGAATTTGACGCTGAAGGACTTCCTGCTTATGAAAAATCATTGATAGAAAAAGGCGTGTTTAAAAATTTTATATTCGATTTAAAAACAGCATCTTTAGTTAATAAAAAATCTACGGCAAATGCTGCCAGATCATTTGCTTCTCAGCCGCAACCTTCATTTACAAATTTAACAGTTGATGCAGGTGATACGGATTATTCCGATATGATTAAAAATATAGACGAAGGAATTTTAGTAGAACAAGCGATTGGCGCAGGACAGAGTAACACTCTCGCAGGAGATTTTTCAGTTAATATAGATTTGGGATATTTAATTAAAAACGGAAAAATAACCGGACGCGTTAAAGATTGCATGATAGCCGGAAATGTTTATGATTTATTCAATGATATAAATTGCGTCAGTAAAGATTTATTTTATAAAAGTTCAATGATTACGCCTGCAATTTGTTTTAACAAAATAAATGTTGCGGTATAGTTCACCGTAATTTTTTTAATAAAAAAATGAATAATTCAAAAATTTTATTTGCAGATTCTTCTTATTATTTATTTAACACTTCTGAAATTACAGCCGGTTTTACTACTCGGTACGGAGGAGTATCTAAAGAACCTTTCAATTTTTTGAATTTAGGCATTCATACAGGTGATGACATAAATAATGTTATTCAGAATAGAAAAATATTATCTGAAAAACTAAATGTTAACCCTGAAAAAATTGTATTTATGAATCAAACTCATTCAACAAATATCGAATATATATCTCCTGAAAATATTAATCGTTCTGACTTTGGGTTTTATGATATTGATTCCGCCTTTAAAAATACGGATGCAGTAATTACAAATTATAAAAATATAATGTTATGTGCAATGACTGCGGATTGTTGCCCTGTACTGATTTTTGACAGTTACAATAATTCTATAGCTGCAATTCACAGCGGGTGGAAAGGAACAATAGGAAAAATCACTGAAAAAACTATTTATAAAATGAAAACTATCTTTCCCTCACTTAAAATTGATGCATTAAAAATTTTTATCGGACCCTGTATTTGCGGTAATTGTTATGAAGTTGACATGAAATTCATTAAAATAATTGAATCCTCTTACCCTGAATTTAAAAGTTATATTGTTTCAAAAAAATCATTATTTTATTTTGACATAAAAAAAATTATAGTTGACGGAATAAAAAATATTGGAATACCCGAATCTAACATTTTCGATTCAGAAATTTGTTCATACGAACTTTCAGATAATTTTTATTCATATAGAAAAAACAATAAAACAGGAAGAATTGTCAGTTTTATTAAATTGAAAGGAGATGTTGAATGACAACTAAAATAGCTTTGATAAGCGTAACAGACAAAACAGGAATATTTGAAATATCAAGATTTCTTGTTGAAAAAGGATATTCTTTGATCGCAACTTCAGGAACATCTAAATATTTAAATGATAATTTGATTAAAAATGTTGAAATATCAGAATTTACAGGTTTTCCGGAAATTTTGGATGGAAGAGTGAAAACTCTGCATCATAAAGTATTTTCAGGGCTTCTTGCAGACAGAAACAATCCTGAACATATTAATCAGCTTGACAGTCACGGATTAACTCCGATTGATATTGTAATATGCAATTTTTATAATTTTTCTTCTGCTGCAAAAAATAAATTCAGCGACGAAGAAGCAATAAAACATATTGATATCGGAGGAGTAAGTATAACCAGAGCAGCAGCCAAAAATTTTAAAAATATAATCGTATTGTCTTCTCCTAATCAATATGAAACTTTTAAAACTAATTTTTTAAACAACAGTTTGACATATGAATATAAAAAAGAACTTGCTATAGAAGCCTTTAAAATAACCTCATTATACGACTTCCAGATTTCTAACTATTTTTTTAATGCGGATATTCCTCATAATATTTTAAATTTTGAATGCGTTTACAATTTGGCGTATGGAGAAAATCCTCATCAATCCGCATTGCTGCTTCCTACTTTATATGATAAATATTCAATATATCAAATCAGCGGCGTTCCTGTTTCTTACAATAATATTCTTGATATAAATTCCGCTATAAAACTTGCAGAAGCTTTTGATAAAGAAAATTTTTGCGCAATATTCAAACATACAAATCCATGCGGCGCTGCAGTAGGAATAAATCTCTGCGAAGCTTATATTAAAGCATTTAAATGCGATACGGTATCAGCCTATGGCGGAGTTGTCGTGGTAAATAAATGCGTTGATTTAAACACTGCAAGTGAAATAATAAAAAATTTTACTGAGGTGGTTATTGCTCCGGAATTCGATGAGTCCAGTCAAAAAATTTTTGCCGAAAAAAAAAGGCTAAGACTTATAACTTATTCAAAAAAAAATCCGGAAGCATCTTTGGAATTAAAGTCAACTTGCGTAGGCATGCTGATTCAAGAATCTGATTTTATAATTGATAAAGACATAAGTTTTATTTCTGTAACTTCTCATAAAGTGGAAGAAAATCTGTATGCTGATATTTCTTTAGGAATAAAAATATGTAAATCTTTAAAATCAAACGCAATTGTAATTACTAAAAATAATATGCTTATAGGCGCATGCGGAGGTCAGCCGAACAGAATAGAATCAATAGAAATTTCTGTTGCCAACGCTCGAAAATTCGGGTTCAATCTTGAAAATTCAGTACTTGTTTCTGACGGTTTTTTTCCATTCACAGACAGTGTAGAATATGTGAAAAAATTTGGGATTAAAACTATTGTTCAACCCGGAGGTTCAAAAAAAGATAAGGAAGTGATTGAGTATTGTGAAAAATATGAAATAGCCCTTATATTAACAGGAAGAAGACATTTTTTACATTAATTTATATTTTTACTTTTGTCTTCTTTTACAATTTAGAACCTATATTCAGGGTAATTCCGGGAATTGATTTCACATTAGGATATACTTTCAATGATTTATCCATAAAACTAAAACAAGTCATATCAAACACATTTTTTACTTCCGGTTTCAGATCTGCCAGAAATAATTCTCCAGAAATGTTTTTTAGTTTTTTGTATAATGAAAGAATAACACGAACTCCTGAACTTGCCATATAATTAGTATTTGAAAAATCACACGCAATTTTACTGATTCCTGAATTTATCTGTTTAGTAAGTTCAATTTCGATTTCAGGGGAAGTGGTTCCATCAAAACGTTTTGGAAATACGGCTATTATTGAATTTTCATTTAATTTATTAATTTCCATTATTATATATTATCCTCCGGTTATCAAAATCGAATAAATTAATCCGAAAAATTTAATATGCTGAAAATAATATTTTATTCATATATATAAGTCAAGTCAATATTCTTGTTAAGCAGCACTAAATAATAAATTAGTTCGCACCTTCAAAAGCGCCTAATTTTAATAAAATCAAATTTACATCCGAAATATCATCAATAAGTTGTTTGATTTTTTTATGATTTTCAGTCCACTCCCTAAATGATTTCTCATTTTTATTGCCAAGAAAAGTAAGTTTCGATTTGGAATTTTTGCTTTGAGTCAAATAAAATTGCGGATGTTTTTCGCCAGATTTACATTTAGAACAATTTTTGTTTGTGCAGGTTTGCTTTAAAAGTACAACAGTTCTTCTGCAAAGATTACCGATGTTTCTTATTTCCTCTAATAAATCCTGCTGTTTTTTTTGTAATTTACTTACATTTTTCAATTTTTTTATTTGAGTTGAAATATAAAGAGATTTATTATCTTTTATAAGTTTATTTAATGAGT
>JAGOBX010000568.1 GCA_017999075.1 Candidatus Babelota bacterium
TAATTGGGTCATTCAAATTAGCATATCCGAACATTATATTAAAATCTTCCTGTGATACTTCCGAGATATACCAATCACAGCCGCCGATAAAAAAATGCAGATATATAATTGCGTTTTCCGTTTTAACAGATTCCTGTGCATATAAATCTGGAATTTGTTTTAATTCCTCGATAGTCGGTTTATTCCACATTATTTTGTCGCCTCAGATTTAACAGGTTCAGCAACGAATTCCTCTTTAACTAAATTATTACGCAGGCATTCGTCTAATAATTGTTTTAATCCTAAATGGTACCAGCCTAAAACCGATTTATTGCCTTTGCAAAGTGACCGAAGATAGCGGAGCTTCTCATCTCTCGAAAGCTGGAAGTATTTACGATTTTTCATTTCCGGCTTAATTGAGAATAAACTTTTTGATTCAACTTTCTTTTTAGAATCTTGTTTAGAATCTTTTTTAACTTGTGGCTTATCGTTTTTAACAGGTTTTTTTTTGTTATTAGTGATTTTGTTCAGCTCTTTTGATTTTTCCTTTTTTACTTCGTCTTTTTTAACATTTAATTTTTCCATTTTAATAATACCTCCTAAAATTTATTTATACTATTACCTTCCCCTATTATTTTTAATATGGCAACTTTTATAAGACCCGGTAAATTGCGGTGTCTGAACGATAGGTTAGTTTTATAATTTTATAGAAGACGGTTGAACTGCATAAAATACAGGCTTTCAAAAGAATAATAAAAGTATAAAAAAACGCAGTTGACAGGGAATTATTTTGGAAAAATCGTTATCTCCCTTATTTCTCAGGCGGTAATAATCCGTGATATTTCAGGGTAATCCGCGATATTACGAATATTATTTTTATCCGGTTATCACTTTTAAGAAAATCCGATAGGGACAAATTCTGTGCGGAAACATGTAACCTCGGTCGAATTCTTTTTTAGTAATTATCTGCAACAGGGAATATCATTTGGTTAGATGAAATAGGAAGTTGAAAGCAGTTATAAATTATTGTAATTGGCGGTTAACTGGCAGATAAATGCAGAGATAAGGCGGTAATCCGTTCAAAATCTGTTAAGAAGTTGTGCGGAGCACTGCGATATATAACAGGTAAGAAATCGTTTGATTATTGTTTAGATGAATAGGTATACTCGGTTGGATATAATCGTTTGAAATATACCGGTAATAATAAGCGGCGTTAAAAATGATTGAAAGATTTTGACCGTTATTTTTTTATTGCCCGGTAGGATTACAAAAATCCTACCGGGCTTACTATATTTTATTAACTTGCCCGCGATTGTAATATTTCGATAATTTCATTTTGCTTCTTTTTAGAGATAATCGGCTTGTGGTTTCCTTTTCTGCTTTGTTTCCAGAATTTGGCTGAAGCCGAAATCGTACTGTTTTTCAAAACATATAATAACGTACTAACATACCAGTACTTGCCTCGTTTCGGTTTTAATACATTATCACCATTATCAATTTTCCGATTCAATTCCTTCACGATAGAGAATAAACTTTGATTCTGTAATCTATCTACAATATCACGGATGAACTCGCAATACTCGTCATTTATTACTAAATTTCCATTTTCCGATTTATAACCATAACTTACCGCTGAACCTGCGAATGCCGCGCCAGTATATTTTTTATTCTTTTGTACAGCGTCTTTCTCAAATTTTGCTTTACGGCCTGCTCGAAGTCTTTCGACGATGAGCTGTTTTTCAAGCTGTGAGAATACCGCCGATATTTGTTTGAAAGCAGTACTCATTGCATTTTCTTCTAAGTTAGAAGGGTCAAGTACTGATAATATTTTTGCTCCATTTTTATTTATTTGTTCTTCGATAAATAATGATATAGCTAAGTTCCTGGCGATTCTACAATTTTTATAAACTATAACATAATCAATTTTGTTATTCTTTAATGTTTCAAATAATTGAAGTATTCCTTTTCTGTCTTTGATTTCAGCAGAGCCGCTTACCTGTTCTTTTATAACTTCTACAACTTCAATATTTTTTTCTTTTGCTAATGTTTGGCATGCTGAAATTTGCAAATCAAACCCAAACCCTTTTTCTTCTTGACCTGATGTTGAAACTCTTGCGTAAATTATTGCTTTCATTTTTTTACTCCCTTACTTTTAAATTTTCTTTTGCGGTAATCCGCTTTTAATACTTTAAATATACCTCAGATTTGTTAAATCGACAACGGCGCAGAATACTGCGTGAATAGCAGGGGTTGAACGATTTTATATTATAGAATTTATTTATAGAATTTGTCTGCCGTTAAAAGTGCAGAAAATACAGGCTTTAAAGGTATTAAGAAATGTAAATTTTTAAAGTTGTATTCAGTAATTCTCCGAATTATTTTTATAAAAATTGGTAACACCGCATTTATCAGCATGTTTGTAAAGCGATAAAATTGTGTTTTTTATTGATTTATTTTTATTTCTACAATGATTTCGAAGAAATAAGCTCAAAACGGTAAAAATCAAGAAAAAATATTGATTATGATAATTCATTCAAATTTTCAAGAATAATTTATCTGATTTTCTGCTATCCAGTCTATAAATTTGTGATTTTATCTTCAGATTTTTTTTATCTCACTTTATCAGAAACGATTCAAATTCCACTAATAATATATTAGGGTTCAGACG
>JAGOBX010000062.1 GCA_017999075.1 Candidatus Babelota bacterium
CATAAAGTCTTCCGATCGTTTCGGAAATTTTTCATATTCTGATTATGACAAATTAACTATTGATTATACTGTTGGAAAATCTGTTTGTGTTGAACCGGCCGGCAATTCATATTTTACAGACAGAACACCTATATTCAGATGGGCTAAAGTAGCGGACGCCGATTCTTATATGCTGCAATTATCAGCTGTTCCAAATTTCTCTTATGCTATATTTTCTCAATACTTTTACGATACAGTTTACACTCTTTCAACACAATTAAGCGACAGCATATATTACTGGAGAATAATATCGGTTGATACAGCAGGCAATATTAATTATTCGGATTCATCAAAATTTACAGTAGATAATATAGCTCCTGTACTATTAGTTTCAACCGATTCGAATATCATTCAGTCAGGCCAAAATTATTCCGGATATATTGAAGAAAAAAATATTGATACAGGATTTATTTTTATTAACAGCGATACTTTTTATTTGAGTTTTTTTCAAATAACAGACACTATAGTTATGTTTAATGTAAACATATCTGTTAATCCAGGAATTAATTATGTCCGCTTATCAGTAACAGATAAAGTGGGGTTAACAGATACTTCTCAATATATAATTTATCTTGCGTCAAACCTTGTGAGTTATAGTCAAGATACGGTTTATTCTATTTCTGATACAGGTTCATTAATAATTCAATTCAATGATGGAATTTTATCTCCTTCATTCGGGGTTTCAATCTCGAATCCATCGTTGAATAATTTTGATACAATTTATGTTGGAATGAATTTCAAAAACACTGTAGTTATGCCGGTAAGAATGATGATCAGTTCTCTTGCGGATTCAAATCTTATTTATGACACAATTAATGCGGTTCGGGCATCAGAGACTAAAAATAGCGTAATAGAAATAGTTTTATATGATAATAATTATTCCAGGATAGAAGAAAACGAAGATATCTTCGATACTGCATATATAGAATTTGAAATTGATAAAAATAAAATTAATAATCTTGGGACAAAATCATTCGGGATTTTTACTGTTGCCCCCATAAATAACCGCTGGTATGAAATTAATAATGAAAATATGCCGGGCGGCAAAGTTATATCTGGAAATTATATTTATACAGATACTTCAGTTGCAGCTTATATAAAACATTTTTCAATATATTCAGTAATTAATGCTTCATTAATTTCCGCTGACAATATCGGCGACAATATCGTAATATATCCGAATCCCTATACACCTAATAAACAAGGAAGCGGGAGCATTTCGGCATCTGCAGCAGGAGGAATACATTTTGGTTTAGACAATAATTCAGATGGTACAATAGATAATGGACTGCCTTTAAATACGGAAATTGTAATTTATACTTTACTCGGCGAAAAAGTTTCATCAGGAACTGTTTTGTCAAATGGGATTACTATATGGGACGCAAAAGATAAAAACGGAACTTCTTGCGCTTCAGGCTTATATCTTGCTGTAATAAAACATAATGGGAAAACAATAGTGAAAAAAATTGCCGTAGTAAGATAAAAGTTATATGTAAAAAAAATTTTAAAATTGATTTTAGGTTTTGGAAAGTAAATTTTTGGTTGGGGGGATATATTATCAAATTTATAAATCAATTATCTCTTTTCATAATTCTGCTTTTATTTTTTCAGATTGAAGGTTATGCTAAAAGCAGTTCTACTTCCGGAGCGATCATACTTCGTATGCCTATAGATGCGCGTAATGTATCATTAGGAAATTCCGGAGCAGGAGTAGCCGGATTCGCCAATAGTTTAGAAAACAATCCTGCTGTGCTTGCTTATTTAAACAGAATAAATCTTTCTATGTCACATATAAGCATTTTATCTGATTTGCAAATGAACAGTCTGCTTTATTCAGAACCTTTCGGGAAAAATAAATCTTTCAGTTTTTTTGCTAAAATGTTAAAATCAGATGAGATTGAACGCACAGATTTCATAAGCTGGAATCAGTACATTAAAACAGGCACATTTAATATTAAAGACGTGGCAGCAGGATTGTCTTTTGCTCATAAAAGCGATAGACCTCTTGATTTATTCGGGAAATCGGTTACTGCTTCATACGGCATTTCATTAAAATATCTGAAATCTCAGATAGCAGAATATAAAGCTGATGCAGTGGCTGCTGATGCGGGATTATTTTTTCAAAATATTATGTCTCCGGTTTCGTTTGGAATATCAGTGCTGAATTGCGGAAATAACCTGAAATATATTTCAGAAGGCGATAAACTTCCCTTAACTTTGAAAGCAGGATTTGCTTATTGTAATACAGAATTGTCTCCAATTATGGTGTGCGGGGATATTATTCTTCTCAGAAATGCGCCAATTGAATTCACTATAGGCATAGAATATCAGTTATCAAATTATTTTTCAATTAGAACCGGATTTGACAGCAGAAATGATATAGACGTAGGGTATTCCGCAGGATTTGGAGTTTCGATGCCGCTGACTAACAAAAAAACCTCCTTGCTGAATATTGAATACGCTTATAAGCCATTTGAAGATTTGGGGGATTACCATTATTTTACTTTGACACTGCTGTACTAACAAAAATATGTAAACCGGTAAAATTTTTGAATTGTTCATGTTTATTATTGGTAAATTCTGCCCAACTGTTTTATGATTTTTTTTCAATTAAAGGATTTAAATATATGTCTATAAAAGATTTGAATTTTCAAAAAAAAATAGTTTTTTCACGCGCCGACAGAGTTGCAGAACAAATAAAACGTGAAATTTCATCAATAATTCTTAATAAAATGAAAAATCCTAATATTGGATTTGTAACAGTAACAAAAGTAAAATTGTCTAAAGATTTAAAAATCGCAAAAGTCTATGTAAGTGTTTTCGGTAAAACAAATGAAAAAACAAAAACAATAGAAACATTAAATGAAGCACAAGATTTTATAAAGTCACAATTGTCAAAAAAAATAATTTTAAAATATATGCCTGCCGTGAAATTTTTTTTAGATGAAACTCTTGATTACACTGAAAATATATCAAATATGTTAAACAAAATTAAAATAGAGGAGAATGCTAAGTTGAATATGGAACTGATTTTAAATGAAGAAGACAATACAAAATTAAAATCTATTAATGAAAAAATAATAAATTCTGAGAAAATATTATTAACCTCTCATTCAAAAACCGATGGTGATGCTATAGGCTGCGTTTTATCAATGTATAACTATATTTCAGGCTTGAATAAAAAAGTTACTGCTGTTATTGAAGGCGGTTGCCCGCAGTATCTCGGTTGGCTTCCTGACAGCGGATTGGTTGAGGATAACAAAAATATATTACTTGACAGGCAATTTGATTTGATAATATGCATTGATACAAATTTTGATAAACGCGTCGGGTATCCGTTTGAATTATTTGAAAAATATATATATGAAAACAAATTAGTAATTATTGATCATCATAAAGATACTGTTAATGATTCTGAGATAAAAATTGTTAAATCTAACGCATCGTCAACTGGCGAACTTCTGTATCATTTTTTTAAAATAAATGATATTCCATTAAATGATAAAATAGCAATATATTTATATGTAGCTATCATTACAGATACGTGGATGTTCAGTCAGGAAAATACTATGTCATCAACTATGGCAGTAGCCTCTGAATTATTAAAGTTTGATACAGTGAAACCATATTTTATAACTTCAAAACTTTTTGAAAATAAATCATTGATGCAGACAAAATTACTTGGAAAACTTATAGAAACAATAGAATTTGATGAGAAAAATAAAATATCGTACGGATATATTACTAAAAAAATGTTTGACGAAACCTCCACTGGAGATAATGATACTGAAGGATTTGTAAATACTTTAAGATCAGTACGGGGTAGTAGAATCGCTGTTTTATTTAAAGAAATAAAACCAGGATTGATTAAAGCTAATTTAAGGTCAAAAGATACTTTTGACTTGTTGCCAATTGTAAGAAAATTCGGAGGCGGCGGACACAGCAAAGCTGCAGGGTTTACTACCGATAAACCCCTTGATATAATAATAACTGAATTATTAACTGAATTAAAGTTAAACTTAAATTTAAATTTAAATAAGTAATTTATCAATCGGCAGTCTTAAACACAGTTCCGCATAATTCGCGTAATTTGAATTTCTGGATTTTTCCGCTTGCAGTTTGCGGATAACTTTCTACAAAAGCTATATATTTAGGAATTTTAAATCTTGCGATTTTATCACGGCAATAATCTTTAACATCTTCTTCAGTTATATTGATATCATTTTTATCTTTTTTTATAATAAAAGCAGCAACTTCTTCCCCATATTTTTTACTTGGAGCTCCTACTACTTGGACATCTTTCACCCCTTCCATTTTATAAATCAAATCTTCAATTTCTTTTGGCGAAATATTTTCACCGCCTCGAATTATTATATCCTTGTGCCTGCCTGTAATTTTAAAATATCCGTTACAATCTCTTACAGCAAGATCCCCTGTTCTCAGCCAGCCGCCTTTAAGAAAAACCTTTTCAGTTTCTTCAGGTTTTTTATAATAACCTTTCATAACATTATAACCTCGACAGCAAAGTTCTCCCTCCTGATTATCTTCTAATTCCTCTAATGTATCGGGATTTATAATCTTGACTTCTACGCCAGGAAGAGCTTTGCCTACTGTTGTAGCTCTGATTTCAATACTATCATTGACTGAAGACTGAGTTATTCCGGGAGAAGCTTCTGTTAATCCGTAAACTATAGTAAGTTCATTACAATACATTTTAGTCATAACGTCTTTCATTACAGATACAGGACAAACTGAACCTGCCATTATTCCTGTCCGCAGACTTTTTAAATCAAACATATCAAACATCGGAAGATTAAGTTCGCTTATAAACATTGTTGGAACTCCGTAAACTGCGGTGCATCTTTCTTTATGAATTGTTGCGAGAACCATTAATGGATTGAATGTTTCCAATGGAATAATTGTAGATGCATGAGTTACAACAGCCATCACTCCAAGAACGCATCCAAAACAATGGAATAGAGGAACAGGAAGGCACACCCTGTCTTTATAAGTATATTTCATATTCTCGCCAAGCCAAAAACCATTGTTTAAAATATTAATATGAGTCAGCATAACTCCTTTAGGAAAACCTGTGGTTCCTGACGTATACTGCATGTTAACCACATCATCAGGGTTATTTTCGCTTTGTCTTTTTTTATATTCGGAATCAGAAATTGCAGATTCGCCAAGAGCTGTTATTTCATTAAGATTATACATGCCCCTATGTTTTTCCTGACCAATAAAAATAATTTTTTTTAAACACGGGAACTTTTTTGATTTTAAATATCCGCGCGGGTGGTCTTTCAATTCAGGAATTAATCCGTAAATTATTTCGAGAAAATCATTCTGTTTTAATCCTTCTGTCAAAGCAATAGCAGTTGAATCGGATTGGTTCAGCACATATTCAAGTTCTCTTTCCCTGTAACCTGTATTTATTGTCAGCATTACGGCGCCTATTTTAGCTATAGCAAACATAAAAATAATCCAGTGCGGCACATTTTGAGCCCAAACAGCTATATGATCGCCTTTTTTTATTCCTAAAGCCATTAATCCTTTTGCAAGTTTATCTGTTTCTTTTTTAAATTGTTCATAAGTTAATCTGAAATTTCTATCTGCAAAAACTATCGCTTCGTTATCAGGGTAAAGTTCTGCTTGTTTTTCAAGCAGCTGTCCTAATGTTAAATTAATTATTTCAAATTTATCCATAACTATAAATTCCTTTTTTATATTAAAATTTATTATACTATACTATTAAGCAAAATTTCTTCAACTGATTTTTTGTTTTGATAATCTGAAATTTAATGATTTTTTTTAATTTATATTATATTAAATTTTCAGATTAAAATTTTTTAATTTTTATTGGACAGTAGTGATATAGAATTATTTTTTTATTATTTTTTTATTATTTTTTCCAAAGTTCTCTATTAGAGTGTCTGTTTTCCATTTGATTTAATAATATCTGTTATTCGTTTTTGAAATTCATCTTCAAGATCTATTCCATTCTGAAAAGATATAACAGATATACTGTAAATAAGGTTTATCAGAGCTTCATTCATTTTATTTTTAGATGAAGTTTTCTTTTTGTCAGTCAGAACATCTAAATTTTTTTTTAAATTTTCATTGATTTCAGAAGGTTTTATATGAAGTTCGCCTAATCTGTTCAATTTACTTAACATTCTATTAATTCTTAAAAGCGAAGGCATTG
Organism: Candidatus Babelota bacterium; assembly: GCA_017999075.1. GTDB lineage: Bacteria > JAGOBX01 > JAGOBX01 > JAGOBX01 > JAGOBX01 > JAGOBX01. The sequence goes on from JAGOBX010000062.1 coordinate 6,245, forward strand.
CCCTGGGTATATCGTTCAAAACAGAGCCGGTGTCTTTATTTTTTTTTTCAGAACGTTTTATTTTTTCCCAGTTGCGAAGTATCTCATCGCTTGAAGTAACCGATAATCCTGCAAAAATATGAGGATGGCGCCTAACAAGTTTATCACTGATCGAATTAATTATTTCAGGGAATTCAGCTATAGAATTTTGTTCTGCAACATGAATATGCATTAATACTACAAAAAGCAAATCTCCCAATTCTTCTTTTATAGAATTATTATTATATTCTTCAATGGCTTGAGCAGCTTCATATGATTCTTCTATTAACGAATTTTTAAGTGTTAAATTTGACTGTTTTAAATCCCACGCGCATCCTGTAATAGGGGTTCTTAATTTTTTTATTATATTCAATAATTTTTTTATTGAAATCAAACGGGACCGAAGATGAGACTCACCGGTAAGAAGACACTCTCTTTTTTTCGAACTCAGCAACCTGCGCCTAATGTTTTTATTCATACCGTTTATCTTTTATTTTTGTCAAATTATAATGCGCTTCAAGATTAGACGCATCAAGTTCAATTGCTTTTTTATAATTATTTTCCGCCAATTCAAAAAGATTTTTTTCATAATAACAATTAGCGATACCGCTAAAATATTTAGAATTAGTCGAGTTTATTTCAATCGCTGACTTAAAATAATTTATAGCTCTGTTATAATCTCCGGTAATATAGTAAGATAATCCGCAATTATAAAAGCTCACGTCATCCCTATCGTTAAATTTAATTGCATTATTAAAATATTTTATCGCAGTATCAATATCTTTTTTTTCATTCGAAATTTTATATTTAAAAAAATTAATATTTCCTAAAGTTTTATTGGATGCATTAAGAATTGTTATATCTTGAGACTGTTTTAAAATTTTTTCAAAAATTCCTGCGGATTTTTCAAATTCATTTTCCTTATACAAAGAATAAGCCAGCAAATACCAGTCGTCCACAGTATCTGCATTGCGTTTTAAATAATCTTTGGCATTATTGAAGTCTCCTATAGAAAAATAAAACCTGCCTATTGCTTTTTCATATTTTTTTGTATATGGCATAAGTTTAATCGAATCAATATAATATTTTTCGGCAAGTTTATAATCTTTTATATATTGTTCATATATAACAGCAATATTATAATTAAGTTCTGCTATTAAAGGAGCATCAGTTTTATCTGTCAACTTCATAGAATTTTCATAACACATTACAGCTGCAGGATATTCCTTTCTAATAACACTCAAATATCCCAGATAATTATAGGTTTCTTTTAAAATTTCATTCAAAAATGTTTTATCGTCAGGAATACCTGTCCAGTCAACAAGAGGTATATTGCGAACAGTTACATTTTTTTCTATACTTACAAATGCATTATACGCTATGTCGTAATAATTAAGTTTAGCAGCACTTCTTCCTATTCCAAAATATGCAGACACGCTTTTATTATCAATTTTCAATCCGCGATAATAATAATATAATGCTTTTTCATATTGTTCTCTGTTATAAAATTTATCTCCAAGGCAAGTATAATTTTGAGAATTATTAGGTTCTTCATTAAAAATATATTCAAGAAATATTTGTTCAACTTCACCCATTTCTTTTTTTAGTAAATAATATATTTCGGCAAGTTCTTTATGTTTAAATAAATTTTCACGAACTTTAACTATATAATTATATGCAGCTGGATAATTTTCATTTTTTTTCATTATAACATAATTGTATGATGCTGCTCTGGAAACCAAATCCTGATATATGGGCTGAGAAGGTATAGCGTAATTTATAACTGCATCAAAATATGTTTTTGAGACAGGATTAGATTTAATATTATCTTTAAAATAAAAATATATATATCCGATATTATAATTCAATTCAAGGTTTTTGGGTAAATATTTTATGCCTTCAGCATATATTTTTAAGGCATTATCTACTTCTCTTCTGTCAAGGTAATAATTTCCAAGACCTATGTAAGCTTCTGCAAGCATATTGTTTTTAGCGCGGGCTTTTTCGAAATAATATCTGCTTTTTTCTGTATTTTTTGAATTATATAAAGAAACTGCAATGTTATAATATACCGCTGCAATTTTTTCATAATTTTCACCAAATACCGATATAAAATAATTATAATATTCAATGCTTTTATTATATTTTCCTATATTACAATATATTTCTGCAAGTTTTAAATAAGATTGTTTTGTGTATTCAGTTTTAATTCCGGCAAATTCTATAACTTTTATGAAATTATCTATTGCCGTATTCCAATTTTTAGAATAATAATTTTCCATTGCAGCCTTAAAATATTTAATCTGATTACTTATATCTTCGCCTTCTTTTATCACTACAGGTATAGGTATTCCAGCGTCAATAAGATTCATTGCAAAAGTATTTGTATCTGACTCCGAATAATTTATTATTTGACGTTCGCCTGAAGTAATGACGGATGAATCTTCTGCTGACGTTTGGTTTTGAAGATTTTGGGTAAAATCAATAGACTCTGACTGAGAACTTTTTACGGGAACTTCAATTTTTTTTATCTTTGGCGCAAAAATAGAAGGATGTAAAAAATATAATGCTGCACTGAAAATAACAATCATCACTGATGAAGATATTATTTTTGATTTATGAATTTTTAATGTCAATGACGGTCTATAAAACTTGAACTTTATTTTAGAAAAATTTGAAAACGGTTTCAATAATTTTTTCAAAATTATGAACTCCTTAATTTTTAAATATTTACTCGCGTAATGCAGTTTTAAAATCTCCGGTTTTATCAAACCTATCCAAAATTCCGTTTATAAATTTATACGCTTCAGCATCAGAATAATTTTTTGTCAATTTTATTATTTCGCTTATAGTAATATTTTTTTCTATTCCGTCAATTTTTACAATTTCAAACAATCCCATTCTAAGGAGAGTTTTATCTATCAAAGAAATACGTGATAATTTCCAGTTTATCAAAGTTACTTCTATTAATTTATCAATTGAATCAACATTTTCGATAACGCCTGATATCAACAGTTTTGAAAATTCATTTATTTCAGGATCAGTAATTTCAAATTCTGAAAAAACATATTTCGTCGACTCAGTTGTATATGTTTCAAAATCAAACTGATATAAAATCTGTAACGCTAATTCCCGAGCTTTGCTCCGTTTTTGCATATTTTAGTTAAAAAAAATTATATTTAAAATATTATTTTATCAATTTAAATAAATTCGCCTGTTCTATCGCAGTAACAGCAGCATCAAATCCTTTATTACCGGTTTTTACTCCTGCCCTGTCAATTGCCTGATCAACAGTATCAACTGTAATTATTCCGTAAATAACTGGTTTTTGAGTTTCAAGACCTATCATTGCAACACCTTTTGAAACTTCGCCGGCAACATAATCAAAGTGAGGAGTTTCTCCTCTTATTACTGCTCCTAAACAAATAACCGCATCAAATTTTTCTTTAGACAAAGCTACAATTTTTGCCGTAGCAGGTATTTCAAATGCCCCTGCAGTCCAATAAACTATAATATCTTTTTCGTTTACACCATGTCTTACAAGACCGTCTATACATCCACCCAGAAGTTTTGATGTTATAAACTCATTGAATCTTGATATAACTATTCCAATTTTAAGATCTTTGCCTATAAAGTTTCCTTCAATTTTTTTTATATTATTTGTTTCCATTGTTTATCCGTCCATTTAATTTATAACTGTATATTAAAATTTTTACTATTATAATTTTGTTGAATAAAAAAAACAAATATTTTTGAAAATTTTATTTTTTTATATATAATATTATTAAATATCATTAACAATTTTAAAAACAGTATTTTTTAATATTAGTTCTAAAATCAATAAAACAGCGGCAATCAAAAGAAACCATTGAAAATATTCTTTATATTCAACATTTTTTTTTAGTTTTATATCTGTCTTTTCCAATTTGTCTATTTCATAAAAAGATTGTTTTAATGTTTCTGGTTCTGAAGCTTTATAAAATTTTCCGTCTGAAGCAATAGAAATGTTGCGAAGTAATTCTTCATCAACAGGAATTACAGGAAGGGTTCCGTTAGAATTATAAAAATAGCGCTTACCTCTATTTTTATAAAATATAGGAAACATAACTCCTTTGTTGGACAATCCGATTAAAATTGAATAAATTTTTATATTATATTTTTTTAACGCTGCTGCCATTGTCGCAGGATCAAAATAATCTCCTTCCTGCTTTCCGTCTGTAACAAGTATTACAACTTTACTTTTAGCTGCGCTGTTTTTCAAATAATAGCCTGCCATTCCAAGCGCCGAAGAAATATATGTTCCATTATGAAAACTTAAAGGAGATTTTATTTCATCGTCAGCTTCTTTTTTCCATTCGTAACTAAAATTTATTTGTTTAACGGAATTGCCTGCAATATTGTAATCCTGCGTCAATGGACATCTGAGGCGCGCTCCTGCTGCAAATTCTATAATTCCTATTCTGTCTGATTTTCTGTTTTGAATAAAATTTACCGCTGTTTCTTTTGCAGAATCCAACCTGTTTCCAGGCTTAAAATCTTCTGCCTGCATGCTTGAACTTGAATCTATAAGTATCATTATATCTATCGCAGAAATATTTTTTTCAATATATTCTTTTCCTGATCTTGGGCCCGCAGCAGCTATTATTAAAAGTGATACTACAGTTATTCTCAATGTTAAAAAAACAGGCAGCCGCAATTTGGTTTTCCAGTTACCTGAAAATTGTTTTATAAAAAATATGCTTGAATAATTTATAGAAGGAATATTATCGGAAAATATTTTTTTTCTATAAAAAAATAAAACCGCAAAAACGATTGGAATTAAATATAAATAATAACCGGATTCAAATTCGGATATATTCATTTAAATTGAATTGTTTTTTCCTTGCTTGTTCCTGAGTTTATGATCTTTAAGTGTTAATTCAACTGCTATTTCATCGCAATCAGGAAATTTCGGACATTTGATGCAGTCTGTCCATACTTTTTTAGGTAAATCATCTTTACTTATTATTTTAAACCCTATTTTTTTGAAAAAATCAGGTTTATAAGTTAATGCAAAAATTTTAAATATACCAAGGGATACTGCTTCTTCAATAAGGTTGTTAACCACTATTCTTCCAATTCCGTGTTTTTGATAATCCTTGTTAATAGCCAGACTGCGGACTTCTGCAATATCAAGCCATGCAATATGTAAAGCGCCGCACGCTATTATTTTATTTTTTTCTTCAATAACAATAAAATCCCTTATATTTTCAATTAAATCGTTAAGAGAGCGCGGAAGCATTTCATTGTTTTTAGCAAAGGGGTTTATTAAAGATTGTATTGATTTTATATCATTTATAACAGCTTTGCGTATAGTCAATTTTTTTGAATTATATCCGTTTTTTTTTAACAATTTTTTCTCCAGATTTTAATTTAATTTTGAATAGAATTCTTTCAATTCTTCTACAAACTTATATTGAAGTTTAACTTTACCCATATAAACTTCTTCTTTTGCCGCTCCATGACAATCTGTTCCGCCTGTTACAACAAGTTTATACTTTTCAGCAAGTTTCAAATAAAATGAAATATCATTTGGAGTATGCCCGGTATAAAATACTTCTATGCCCTGGATCCCATCCTGTTTAAGAATTTCTTCCCCTGCTATATCATCATGCATAGAC
>JAGOBX010000569.1 GCA_017999075.1 Candidatus Babelota bacterium
GTATAGCGAAACCCTGTTATGCGGAAATCAGCCTTTCAGCTGTTTCTTAAGGAGCTTTGCTCGCTATACCGCATTTTTTTAATTTAAAAAGTCTTTACAAAACAATGCCACACTTCAAAATTATTCAGGTATTGTTATAATTTTTAATTTTTCAAATAACGCTTTTTTATTATCCACTAATTTACGAAAGTAAATTATTTTTTTGTTTTGTATAATCTAATAATATATAATTTTTGTTATTTTAGAGAGTAGTATAAAAAAACGATAGACGACAGATTTTTTTAGGAGGAAATCGAAATGAAAAAAATGGAAATTTTAGTGATACTGTTTTTTATATTCTTAATATATTTTAATTCAAAAAATTCGGCTATATCAGAAACAATTCAAAATAAAGATAATAACACAATTAAATTGTCAGATAAGCAATTTACATTTGAAGCAGATAATTATATCCAACCAAATTGTAATGTTTTTTTTTCAGATGACATAAATGGTGCACAAAAGTTAAATATATTATTCGATTCACCAGATAAAGATTCAGTAAATGATAAAGAACTATTAGACACAGTAAGATGCGGATTAAAGAAAACCAAACATAATAAGAACTCCATTTTACGTTGGTTAGGGAATAAATATATTTGGGGTAAATCACCACAGAATAAATATGCAATTGAGATAATGTATCATGCAAGTTCATCTGACGAGCGAGAAATACGTGGCGCAGCAATATATTTTGGGTTATCCGTGACGGAAAATAAAACAGAAAATATATTTAAAGCGTTAGTTGATTCATGTATGAAAAGTAAAGACTGGAACGATGTTGGCCGAGCTATTTGGGGTTGCAGGCAAGATAAGAATAAATTATTACCATATTTAGAACCATATATAAAAAGCAACGATGATGAAATCAAGCAAGTGGCGATAGCTTTTAAAAATGAAATTATTGGAACTGAAGAATTCAGAGTTTGGCAAGCAAGGAAAATTAAAAATGACGCGGCAATAAAATATAAAGAAATATTGCCAAAATTAAAAGCTGATTTTATTAAAGGCGATTTCCATAAACAAAAAATTGTCCTCGAATATTTCGGGAAAAATCAAGACATATTAACACAAATGGATGATTCTTTTTTAGAAGGTTGGGGAAGGTGTGTTAATCATCCAGATGTGGCAGTGCGTCGGGAAACAGCAAGAATTGTTGGAAGTTTTTGGATTTGGCATGCAAAAGAACAATCGCCAAAAGCAATTGATATAATTTATGAATTATCAAATGATACTGACGTTGATGTTGTTGGAAATGCAGTATATAATGGGTTATCAACTATAAGAGATAAAAACGATAAAATTGTAAATCAACTTTTAAATATTGCAAAACGATATTATAATAATGAAAAATATAATAATGGACGTTTCTTTAATAATAATTATAAAAGATGTTTTTTGGGGTTGAAAAATAAAAAATACGAATGTTCTATATTGCTTGAAAAAGAAATTGAGCAAAATCATACTGACCCTAAAATATGGTATCCAGCTTATGGAGTGTATAAAGATTTTATAGGTGGGGAACCATCAAATTTGACTAAAGAACAAAAATTATATGTTGAAAATAAAAATAAATAAAAATCCGTCGTCTATCTTCATCCTGTCCCTCGTGCCTTTGGCACGGCGGCTTTGCCGTCATCCGCTCTGCGAGCGGACGAGGACAGGACGTGTTACACGCCATTTCGCAAAAAAAATGAAATACAAGATAATTGTTGACAAAAAGCACACAATGTGGTAGTCTTACTATATGAAATTGATATTATGGAATTCAGATAAAAATAAAAAATTAAAAGTTGAGCGTGGAATTTGTTTTGAAGATATATTATATTACACTGAAAATGAACTAATAATAGACATCATACAAAATCCGAATATAGATAAATATAATAGGCAGAAAATTTATTTGATAAACATTAATAATTATGTTTATTTAGTGCCATTTGTCGAAGAAGCCGAATATGTATTTTTAAAAACAATAATTCCAAGCAGAAAATACACTAAATTATATTTAGGAGTGGATACAGATGAATAATAGAAAAATAAAATTAGATAAGGAAGAACAAGATATTTTAGAAAGCGTTGAAAATGGTGAATGGATTTCAATTCCAAATGTTAAAACAAAAATAAAAAAATATGCTGATTATGCGCGAAACACACTAAAAAAAGATAAGCGTTTAAATATCAGAATGTCAGGTGTTGACTTAGAAATGATACAAAGAAAAGCAATTGAAGAGGGAATTCCATATCAAACACTTATATCAAGTTTAATTCATAAATATGTTTCAGGACGACTTGTTGAAAGTCGAGTATGAAACAAGATGCGAAACCGGCGTGTAAACTTTTAAGGCGTAAACGCTGTTGCGGTCAAAAAGAAAAACAGTATGATATAAGCAACTGCGTTTTACGCCAAGATGAACGAAGCCGCGTCTGAACCCTAAAATATTATTAGTGGAATTTGAATCGTTTCTGATAAAGTGGGATAAAAAAAATCTGAAGATAAAATCACAAATTTATAGACTGGATAGCAGAAAATCAGATAAATTATTCTTGAGAAAGATTATAATATAATTGCACAGAGGAATTGCCGTAAGAAAACAAACTGTTA
>JAGOBX010000570.1 GCA_017999075.1 Candidatus Babelota bacterium
CTTTTTTTCAATTATTTTCAAATTTTTTCTAAATTGAACGAAATAACGCTTTAGTATGTCATATACGCCCTGCCGAGAAATATTGAGTTTTATGGCGATGTATTTTATTTTAACATTAGCAAAATAAAGTATAATAACGCCTTTATGTTTTTGCTTTATGTTCGCAAACCAATTCAAAAAATACGTATTTAATTCTTTTTTCAAAATTATTGTTTCAGGAGTTTCCAATTCTATTAGTGTCATTATTATAATTCCTTGTCAAACATTATTCTTTAACTCTCTAATCTGCCTAATAGCAAGCCGCGCGACCTTAAATAAGCGATGTTTCCGGCACAGGCGATATATACGCCGCATTTCAACTAATTGTCTTAAAATTGCGTATCTCACGCTTTAAAAATTCTCCTTAAATTTTTAAAAAAGCTCCGGCTGAATGTCTTTTTGTATCTTTTCAAATTCAGTTTGTTTATATTCAAGATTAAAATTAACAAATTGCCAATATTTAATGCGAGCATTTGCAATGTCAATATATTCTTGATTTATTTCGCAACCGTGAATGTCCGTAAAACCTGCTTTTAAGAATCCTATTATTTCAGAACCAGAACCTGCAAACGGAAATAAAACTTTTTGATTAACAGGCATTTTAAGTAATTTAGCAATTTGATAAATAAGTTTTATCGGCTTTAATGTTGGATGATTATTGCCACAAGGATTTGATTTTGAAAATTTCATATTTTCTAAAGTCCATTTATCTTGATCATATTTATTATTGGTTTTTTTTTCAAACTCATCGCAACCTGCGTTTCTTTCAAAACTGCTTGCTTTAGGATTATAATTGATCAAGTTAAATTCGTTTACAGCAAAGTCGCAGTGATGCAATATTTTTGATGAACCACCGATGTCGGAATAACTATTTTCTGGATTATGAACACCATCTATAAAAACACTATTATTTTTATTTTCTCTATTATCAGAAACCTTATTTTGTTTTGAGATTTTTAACCCACTCTGCTCGTCAAGAATTTCAGCGGATTCGGAGTCAACGAATAATTGGGAAGGGTAGCGACCGAGTTCGTGTGATGATGATGATGTATTTAAAGAACCAGTAAAAACATTACCATTGTCTTTTAAATCAGTTTTACCTTCCCATTTTTCATCAGTAGCCACTCGCCCCGCATCAATATTCCACGCATTTACAGAAATTGTATTGTCGCCGTTTTCATAAGCAAGGACATCGTGCAATACACTGCCTGTCTTTGTCGGCTTGTTGAATACCATTATTTCTTCTAATGTTTGTTTCAAAGGACTGATACTGTATTTTATGCCCTCGTATTTCTTGCCAAGTTCGCTATTTGATTTTGTTATATCAACATTTATATTTTCATAAGATGTTTTTTGTTTATCATTTTGAATTGAAAAAGCATCGCCTTTTATATTTGGAACTTTTTTAATGTTAACCACTTCCCTTTCCGCACCTAAATTCTTATCAATATTCTTTGATAAATCTGCCGATTTGGGAAAGTTTGAAATAAAATACCAATACAAGTTTTGTGTCGCTTCTAAACCGCTCATACAAGCATAATAACGAAATAAAAACGACTGTCTATCTATTGAGAATAATAAACACCGACCGCCGTGCTTTAATACTCTAAACGCTTCTTTAAACCACTGCTCCCAATATTCACCATTCGGCATTTCCCATTTTGACATAAAATCTACCGCTTTTTTATAGTCAGGTTTTCCGTTGCCTTTTATTATTACAGTTGAACCTAACGCATAAGGCGGGTCTGCAAATATTATATCAGCTGATAAATCGGCTTGTTTTTTTAACCATTCCAAACTATCAGATTGAACTATCATATTTCAAGCTCCAACTGTAAATTAAATTTTTTGTTAAGGTTCGCTGATATTTTTTTCAGGTTAGCTGATAATGTCCTGATGTGCTTGTATTGTGTCGCAAAATACTCCGCCGCTTCTTCGGAGTTCAACGGGATGTAATACCCGTTTGAAGTAGCACATATCGGATATTCAGCTTTTAATTCCTCGATTGCTTTTCTGATATTTCTATCAGAATTTGAATTATACGGAATATTCAAAAGCAAAGCAAGCGTTTTAGTTTTTCTTGCGTTAGCTTTGCCGACCGGAATAAAATTTAAAAGTTGATTGTTCATATTTGATTATCCTTAATATATTTAATTTCTTCTTCTGAAAAATATTTTAAATAATCATTGTGTAAATTTTTTATAAACTGAAAAAATGATATTTTTTGAAACCAAGAATGAAAATTTACCCACCGCGCCAATGATATATATCTTTTATCATAATAAATATTTATATCGCGTTGAATAAAACCGTTTTGATTATTTAATTTTAAAATATTTGCGCGTTCCAAACAATCTTGAAAAGTATTTTTTATATTACAATATATATACCAAGTGTTTCGTTTTATATCATATTTTTTTAATAAATTTATTGATTCTATTATTTTATTTTTATATGCAATATAGTCAAATGCAAAGTGATATTCTTTATGCTTAATAGATTTTAATTCGTTGCAAATATCGTCTGTCAATAATCTAAAATCTAACCCTTGATTAAAATCAACTTTTAATTTGTTTTTTTTTAATTCTTTGCAAACAGCAAAA
>JAGOBX010000571.1 GCA_017999075.1 Candidatus Babelota bacterium
AAATAAACAGCCAATAATTCGGATTAGAAGTTTTTAGGGGTAACCATAAATTCTATAAGAAAAATAAGATTCAATTATTATATTTTCAAAAATTTCTAAAAATTTTACCAAACAAAAGCATTAAATTTTTTACGGAGTAAAAATATTTTTATGAAAAAAATTAATCTTAAAAATTTTTTTATAATTAATTTAACAATAATGATTCTGCTGTTAATATCATTTACAGCATGTTCAAAAGACGAACAGCAGATCGATGTTCAACAGAATCATAATCAACCTCAGGAGATAAAAACCGCTGATCTGTCTATTATTCATTTCAATGATTTTCATGCAGCATTCAGAACCATAGGCAAATCAGACGAGCAGGATTTACCAAAATGGGGGGGCGCCGGAGTTTTAGGCGGATATATAAAAAATTTCAGAAGCGCAAATGAAAATACCTTAATATTCTTTTCAGGCGATATGATACAAAAAACACCTCTTGAAGAAGTTTCTAAAGCAGAATCGCTTATTGACATTTTTAATATTTTAAAGCCTGATGCAGCCACGTTGGGAAATCATGAATTTGATTACGGCAGAGAGCATCTTGAAACTTTATTGAAAAAAATAAAATATCCTGTAGTATCAGCAAACATTTTTGACGCTGAAACCGGAAAATCACTTGTTCCGGAATATTGCATCATATCAACAAAAAACAATGTTAAAATATTAGTAATCGGACTTTATCCGGTGTCAGGAAAAAAATACGCAGAAAAAGATTTTAATGTAAAAATCAAAGAACCGCTTGATATAGTAAAAAAAATAGCAAGGCAAAAAGATGCTGAAGTCGATTTAACCGTAATATTGTCTCATCTTGGAATTGGCGATGATATAGAATTATCAAATAGCCTTTCAAAAAATTCAGAAGTTGATTTAATAATCGGCGGTCATTCACATACTTTGATAGAAAAAATAGATAATGAACTTCCTGTGCCTGTAGTTCAGGCTTACTGCAACGGATATTATCTTGGACAACTAAATATAACTGCTGATTTAACAAATAACAAAATCACTAAACTGGATTATAAAATAATACCTACATATCAAAAAAACATCGAACCCGATGCCCAAATCGAAGAAATTGTCAAAACTGATATGGAAAAAATTCCGGAATTATTTAAAACAATAGCAAAAACAGAAAAACCGTTAGGCAACGAATCAAGAACAGGAGAAACAAATATCGGAAATTTTTCAGTTGATGTTTTATCAGATATTTTTAAGACAGACCTGGCTTTTATGAACTCTAAAAGCATAAGAAGTTCAATTTCTGGTCCTGAAATCTGCGCCAATGACATTATAGAAGCTTTTCCTTTTGAAGGAGGGCTTTACAAAGTCAAAATCACCGGCGAAAATATAATTAAAATGATTGAATATTATTACAATAAGAAAAAAGACAGACAATTATTTGTTCCTTATAATTTATTCTACAGATATTCAGAAAACAACAGCGGCAACATTGAGGTTACAGAAATTTTATTCAAAGGAAAAGAATTAAAACCTTCCAAACAATATACAGCTGTAACAGATGAACGCACTGCTGAAGAATTTGAAAGATATTACGATGCTGAAAACATGGGAAAAATCGCAGAAAACTTATCTGATGAATATATAAAATATTTAAAAAAAATAAAAGTATATAAACCTTATAAACCAGGACGATTCGAAAAAAACTGATGAGAATACTCGGAATAGAAACTTCATGTGACGAAACTTCTGCATCAATAGTAGAAAACGGAAAAAAAATTATCAGTACAATAGTGTCTTCTCAAACTGATATCCACAGCAAATACGGAGGAGTTGTTCCTGAAATAGCAGCAAGAAAACATGCTGAACTGCTGCTTCCGATCATTGATTCAGCGATTAAAGAAGCAAACATGAATCTTTCAGATATCGACGCTGTCGCAGTAACTTCAGAACCGGGATTAATCGGAGCGCTTTTAGTAGGAGTAAGCGCAGCTAAAGCTCTTGCTTATTCTCTGAAAAAAACATTGATACCTGTCAATCACATACTTGCGCATTTATATTCAGCTAATCTCGAATTTGAAATAGAATACCCTGTTATAGGGTTAATTATATCAGGCGGACATACATTGCTTGTCAAATCAGAATCATATGAATGTTTTGACATATTAGGTTCAACGCTTGACGATGCAGTAGGCGAATCTTTTGATAAAGTCGCAAAAATGCTTAATATAGGTTATCCCGGAGGACCGATTATAGAAAAACTGGCTCAAACAGGTTCACACGAAAAAATAATTTTTCCGAAACCTATGATAAATGAAAAAAATTTTAATTTCAGTTTCAGCGGTTTAAAAACTTCAGTTTTATATTATATAAAAAACAATGAAAAAAATTTTATTCCTAATGATGTATGCGCTTCTTTTCAAAAATCAGTTTTTGATGTATTGCTGACTAAAACATTACGCGCTGCTGAAGAATTTAAAATTTCTAATATTATCGTAGGCGGCGGAGTTGCAGCAAATAAAACATTAAAAAAACTTTTCGAAACGGAATTTTCCAAACTTGGTAAAAAAGTCTATTTTCCTTCTATTCAATTATGTACCGACAATGCAGCTATGGTTGCCGGAGTTTCATAT
>JAGOBX010000572.1 GCA_017999075.1 Candidatus Babelota bacterium
ATTAATATGTTTGCCATATATTGTTTTTCTCCATATTTTTTAAATTATTACAAAGAAATTATATTGATTCCATTGAATCATGAATATCAAAAACAGTATTTAGTTTTGTTATGGTAAATATTGACAATATATTTTTTTTAACTCCCACTAATTTTAATTTTCCATTTTTTTCTTTTAAAGTTTTATAAATCGAAATAAGCAATCCCAGTCCCGGGCTGTTTATTGTTTTAGTATCAGAAAAATCTATAATAAAATTTATTTTTCCGGATTCGATTAGTTTCATTATTTCCTGTTTTAATTCAGACACATATTCGATATCGTATTTTTCTGGAATTCTAAAAACTGTGAATTCTTTGTAATTTGTCAGTGGTTTCATCAAATATTCTCCTTAAAAATCCTTTTTCAAACAAAAGAGTTCATAATAGACATTAAACTGTGATAAATTTAATTAAAATCCAAATTATTTTTTTAAAAGTTTTATCAGTTCCGGAATGAATTCAAATAAATCAGCCACTATTCCGATATTTGCAACTTTGAATATTGGCGCTGTTTTATCTTTATTTATAGCAATTATAAAATCTGAACTTTTCATTCCGGCAAGATGCTGTATGGCTCCTGAAATTCCGCATGCAACATAAATTTTTGGCTGAACGGTTTTTCCGGTCTGACCGACTTGATGAGAATAATCAATCCATCCTGCATCAACTGCCGCTCTGCTTGCGCCTACAGCTCCGTTTAGCGCTGCTGCAAGTTCTTGAAGAAGTTTAAAATTTTCAGGTTTCCCGACACCTCTGCCGCCGGAAACTATAATGTCAGCTTCAGCAATATTTATTTTTTGAGAAATGTCTGAAGTTGACTTTATTATTTTTATTCCGGTTTTGTAATCGGTAAAATTAATTTTTTCAATAATTATTTCTCCGGTTTTTCCGGGTATTGGTTCTATTTTTTTCATTACCTTCGGTCTTACGGTAGCCATTTGAGGTCTGTGATTAGGACATATTATTGTTGCCATTATATTGCCGCCGAAAGCTGGTCTTGTTTGTTTTAATTCTCGTTTTGCAGGATCAATTTCAAGTTCTGTGCAGTCAGCAGTCAATCCTGTGCGCAATGATGTTGAAATACGTGGAGCTACGGCTCTGCCGAATGCAGTGGCTCCGGTTAGTATTAGTTCAGGTTTGTGTTTCCTTATGAGTTGGACGAGGATATCAGAATATATTTCATCATTGAAATGTTCAAGATTTTCGTCTGTTACCATAATGATTTTGTCTGCGCCGTGTTCAAATAATATTTGTGAATATTGTTCTGTTTTAGCTCCTACAAGAAATACGGATATTTTTTCTTTTAAAGTTTTGTTTAGAGATACTGCTGCTCCCAGCATTTCAAGAGTTACAGGATTTAAACGATTGTTGATTGCTTCAGCTATTACCGAAGGCCCTTTAAACTGTTCAAACCCTTCTGTTCTGGAAGATATTATTTTTTCTATGACTATAGCTTTGAAATTACAGGCTTCTACGCATGCTCCGCATAATACGCATTTCATTTTGTCAATTACTGCTAATTTTTCTACTATAGTTATAGCTCCGAAAGGACATTTTTTTTCGCATAATTTACAGCCGACACATTTACTTTCTATAACTTGAATACTCATTCTTTACCCCGTAAATTTAATTTATTATTTTTAACTCTTTTAATCTGTTAAATACTTTTTCTGCAATTTCTTTTGTTTCTCCTTCGTATAGTTCTCCGCCGCCTTTTAGTTCCGGAGTAAATATTCTTACAACCTTTGTTGGAGAACCGTCAAGTCCGAGACGTTCATTTTCAACATTTAAATCATCGGCAGTTAATGTCTGATGATTATATTTTTTAGCTCTCATTTTTCCTCGAAGCGAAGGCATTCTCGGATCATTGATTTCTTTGACCACAGTAATTAGTGCGGGCAGATTAAGCTCTATGGTCTCAGTTCCTATGTCAGTCATACGCTGAACAGTCATTTTTTTATTTGGTTCATCAATAGATTCGATTTTCTTTACGTAAGTCGATTGCGGAATATGAAGCAGTTCGGCAATTCCTGGACCTACTTGAGCTGTATCTCCGTCTGCAGCTTGTTTGCCGCAAATAATCAAATCCCAGTCTTCTATTTTATTTATTCCCTGAGATAAAACATATGATGTTGCGAGAGTGTCGGAACCTGCAAATTTTTTATCTGAGAATAAAATACATTCGTCAACGCCTAAAGCTATGGCTTCCTTGAAAGCTGATTCAACTTGAGGAGGCCCCATTGATACTACTGTTACTTTTCCACCTATTTTTTCTTTGATTCGCAATCCTTCTTCAATTGCGTACATATCAAAAGGATTTATTATGCTCGGTACCCCTGATCTGATTAATGTATTGGTAACAGGATCAATTTTTATATCAGTAGTGTCAGGAACCTGTTTTATGCATACAATAATTTCCAAAATCCATTCCCCCTTTTTATATAATTATAATTAATTTATATTATTTTTTTGTAAAAAACAACATATTTATAAAAAATAAAATCTGATAGAAAATTTATTGAATTTTTTATTAGTATAAAGTAAGATTAAAAATTAGTGTCTTTGAAATATATAAAAATGATTTAAAAATAAGA